>JBJTUI010000270.1:0-8099 GCA_046080625.1 Elainella sp.
TGGGGGCCACCTTCGTAGTAAACCTCTTCCTTAATACCCATCGATCACCTCAGCACTGCGCAATAACTGCTTCAATTCTTGCAGAAATTGTTCATAACCGCACTGCGTTGCGCTGGATTTGACCACAATCACGATCTGCCAACCGGGAGCAATCTGGGGCAACAGCTGATGCAAAATCGCCTTGAGCTGCCGTTTGATCCGATTTCGCACCACGGCTCGCTTGCTGACTTTTTGGCTGATCGAAATCCCGATGCGGGCGGGCTGGGCCGGGAGATCAGCCCCACTTGGGGCATCAGACCCAGAAGCGGAGCGGCCAATAACTGCGGCACCTTGAGCAGATCTCTCGCCGCTAGGCCGCAGCGCTCTCAGCGTCAGATTTGCCGTTGACCGTCGCAGGCCAGCCTGGTAAACCGCACTAAAATCTCGACGATGTCGCAGTCGATATGCTTTGGGCAGAGCCACTGGCCGCTGTAAAAGCAAAAAGTTTAGAATTGGCGTTCAAGCCTAACTAACGTTCAGGCCTAGCTGAAAGGTCGCAGCACCCGCCGTGACCCTGCTCAGACCTGAAGAATTCTTGAGATGTTGTAACCAGCTGTGACGACAACCGGAAGATCAGACGCGGCAATTAGCCTGAAACCGAGAGTCTTGCCCGCCCACGGCTACGCCGGGCCTTGATCACGCGCCGTCCTGTTGCTGTCCGCATCCGGGCCCGGAAGCCGGAGGTTCTTCTGCGTTTCCGACTGGTTCCTTCTAGGGTTCGCTTCGTCATAGGTACCTGCTTTATAGCTCAAGAGTCAACAGCAAAAACTGGTGGCTAACCGGATTCAAAGTTGAAAAGCCACAGTCTATCACTATAGCACTTGATCCCGGTGAGCTGGCGAGGGCTTCGCCACTTTCTTGGACTTAGCGGCGGCCAATCGACAAAATCCAGGTGCCAACGTAGCGCATCAGGGGCAGATCGCCGGGCGAACGCACCATTGCATTGAAATAGTGGGTGCCCAGACGATTCGGATTGCGCACGTCTGACAGAACAATTTCGACCCGCGTATCGGCAGGTACAGGCGTTTGAGGATAGATCTCGATCACCCGGTTTTCGGCGTCCCAGGTGACATCATCCAGGGCTACCTCATCGCCATCTACCTTTAATTCCACTTCCTGAGGGTCGAACTCGCCCCGGTAGGTATCGGGATAGGTGATTGAAAATTGCTCCACGGCGAATTCCATTTTCTTGGCCGGAATCCGCAGGCGGTAGCGGTCACGAACGCCCGGCTCGCCATCAAAATCCATGCGCCAGCTCAACTGATTTTCCCGTTCTACTCCGCTGAAAATCGTGAAGCCTGGTAGACCCTGGGCAAAAGCCGGGGGAGCCATCCCCACCAGAACTGAGCCGGAAAGGGCGAGAGCAGAGAGGAAACGAAGCGTGATGTTCTGACGTGACATAGGTTTTAGTGATTGAGAATACCTCTAGGGGTGTGCCTGGCCCCAAAACTGCAAGCGGGCTGCAAAGGCAAGTCAGTGCTGCATCGCCTGTAGGCATTATGCCTCTAGAAGACTTTACCAAACTTAGGGCAATGCCTGTGCTTAAGCTGTCTGTTTCAACCGCTAGCTGACCATGCCCTGGCTGATTATGCCTTGGCTGACTTGCCCCGAATACCAGAGCGTGAGCCAAGCTTAGAGACGGCTGATGCGGCAAAAGGTGCCCGGCAGTTCGAGCCAGCGGCTCAAAATCTTTGATGGCGATGGGCACGGGTTGTGAGAACCAGCTGAATGCAGCCAGGCAAAAGAGCCCCGCGTTCTGGGTAGTGCCTCCAGCAAGTCTGAAAAATGAGTCTTGAAGAAAAGGCTGTACCATGGGTGAGAGCTGTTACGTCACATTGCGCTATGAATTTGACTGCTGGAACAACGCTACAAAACCGTAAATACGTGATCCAGAAGCAATTGCATCAAAGTGCTGTTGGCGTAACCTACCAGGCCCAACATGCCTACCTAGATCGGCCCGTGGTTCTGCAAACTCTGAGCGAACCACTGCGGCAGCGTAGCAATTTTGCCCAGTTGCGACAGCAGTTTCTCAGCCAGGTACGAGCGCTTGCCCAACAGCCGCAAGGCAGCCTGCGGGTGCTGGACTGTTTTGAGGAAGAGGGGCTGCCGTTTGTCATATTTGAGCTGGTCTCAGATTCGGCTACAGCCCCGGCTACAGATCTGGCTGTAGATTCGACCGTAGCGATACCCCAGTTCATCAATTGGCTCCCAGAGCCTGAGCCCGAAACGCCAGCAATAAACCGAGAAGGGTTGAGCAACTCCAATCCATTGACGGGTGGGGCAGCGATGGCAGCAAATCTGCTGGCTGCTGTTCAAGCCGGTGGGGGTCAGCCTAATCATGACCAATCCCATCCTGACCAGTTCCATCGTGACACTCAGGCCCCGGAATTGCAGGTACCCATAGCATCTCAACCGACTGAGCCTAAACCGGTAGTGCGATCAAACCCAGTCTCTGCGCCAACTCCAGTTTCTGCACCAACCGCGCTGCGCAACGGGCAGCAGCCTCAATTAGCGAAGGTGCCGGTAGGGGCTACTGCTCAAGTCTCCCTATCACCTCGTCCCTGGGGAGGCTGGATGCCGGTTGCCCTCCTGTCTGCCTCGCTGGTTGCAGGTCTGCTGGGAGCGGGGTTTGGCTACCTGCTGCGGTTTAGTACAGCGACCCAACCAGGAGCCTCCAGGCTAGCTCCTCGCCTGTTCAGTCGGGAACAGTCTTTCCCGTCGGAGGCCGATTGGCCCATCTCGGAAACTCCCCAGACGTTTTCAGATCCGCTGCCAGTTCAACCGCCCGTTTATCGCAGCACTGTCCCAGCGCTACCCGACTACCAGCCGCTACCAGCCGCCAATCTGGAACCCGCTGATATTGCGCCGCTGCCAGCTGCTCCTCCCGTGGCCCCAATTGCGCCCAGTCCTGAACCAGTGGCTCCAGCCCCTGTCGCCCCTGTTGAACCAGTCGCGCCCCCGCAAGTTGGCAATGTTTCTCCGCCAGCTCCCGCCGCAGAGCCAGCGCCTCCGGCTCCAGAACCGGCCCCACCTGCCCCAGTGATTGCTCCACCGCCAGCCCCACCAGAACTGCCTCGGGAACCCCAGGTGTTAAAAAACTAGTCAAAAGTCGTGGCCAGCCGGTGCTTTGGTTGCAGGCTACTCGCTGGCTTGAGTCAACTGGTTCTGACCTATTGGCTCCAGCTTGGCAGAGGGGGAAGCCAGTGGGCTAAGATTTAGAAAACAAACTCCTTACCTCTATTTCAATAAGCTTTGATAATGACAGCTTCTGAACTCTCGCGCCCCCAGCCTCCCCACGAGCACACCAGCCCGCCCCTCTCTCCAGAGCTGTCCTCAGAGGCCAGTTTTGAGCTGCCCGAGCACGACCATAACCAC
The DNA here is from genome assembly GCA_046080625.1 of Elainella sp. Classification (GTDB taxonomy): domain Bacteria; phylum Cyanobacteriota; class Cyanobacteriia; order Elainellales; family Elainellaceae; genus Elainella. Next base: position 3,415 of record JBJTUI010000270.1, read on the forward strand.
GAGCATGAGGGCAGTGAACATTCCCATGTCCATAACGAAGAGTCGCTGCGGCGGATTGTCAATCGGCTGTCCCGCATTGAGGGCCATATTCGCGGCATTAAAATGATGGTGCAGGAAAGTCGGCCCTGCCCGGATGTGCTTGTGCAGATCGCGGCAGTACGAGGCGCGCTGGATCGGGTTTCGCGGGTGATTCTGGACGAGCACCTGACGGAATGCATTGGCCGAGCGGCGAAGCAGGGCAACATTGAGGCCGAAATTGAGGAACTCAAAGCCGCTCTAGATCGATTTTTGCCCTGATCTGGCTCTCCTACATCTGGCTTTGCGCTGCTTGTTTGAACTCTAACTCCGAAACTGAATTTACACCCTAGCTCCCTGCCCCAGCTCTACTGATATGCCCACTGAACTTGAAGTCGAACTCCAGAGCGCTGTCGAACGTCGCCGCAACTTTGCAATCATTTCCCACCCCGACGCTGGTAAAACGACCCTGACCGAGAAGCTGCTGCTCTATGGAGGCGCAATCCACGAGGCGGGTGCGGTCAAGGCGCGACGAGCCCAGCGCCACGCCACATCCGACTGGATGGCAATGGAGCAACAGCGGGGGATCTCGATCACCTCAACCGTATTGCAATTTCAGTACAGCGACTACTGGATCAACCTGCTGGATACGCCGGGCCACCAAGATTTTAGTGAAGACACCTACCGCACCCTGGCCGCTGCTGACAATGCAGTGATGCTGGAAGATGCGGCCAAAGGTCTGGAGCCCCAAACCCGTAAGCTGTTTGAGGTTTGCCGGATGCGCGGCATCCCCATCTTCACCTTTTTCAATAAGCTGGACCGGCCTGGGCGCGATCCGTTTGAGCTGATGGACGAGATCGAGCAGGAGCTGGGCCTGCAAACCTATGCCGTCAACTGGCCGATTGGCATGGGCGACCGGTTTAAGGGCGTGTTTGACCGCCGCCAGCGCCAGATTCACCTGTTTGAGCGCTCGGCCCACGGCAGCCGCGAAGCCACCGATACGGTGATTGAGCTGGGCGATCCGCGCATTGAAGAACTGCTGGAGCAGGATCTCTACTACAAGCTGAAGGAAGATTTAGAGCTGCTAGAAGGCGTGGGCTCCGAGTTTGATCTGGATCTGATTCACCGGGGCAAGATGACGCCGGTGTTCTTTGGCAGCGCCATGACCAACTTTGGCGTAGAGCTATTCCTGGAGGCGTTTCTAGACTATGCCCTCAAGCCAGGGGTTCGCCGCAGCACGGTGGGAGAAATTGCCCCCACCTATCCCGAATTCTCCGGGTTTGTCTTCAAGCTCCAGGCCAACATGGACCCCAAACACCGCGACCGGATCGCCTTCATTCGCGTCTGTTCCGGCAAGTTTGAGAAAGATATGGTGGTAAACCATGCCCGTTCCGGTAAAACCGTGCGGTTGTCCCATCCCCAGAAGCTGTTTGGCCAAGGCCGGGAATCGCTGTTCGAAGCCTACCCCGGCGACGTGATTGGCCTCAATAACCCCGGTGCCTTTGCGATTGGCGACACGATCTACAGCGGGCCGAGACTGGAATACGACGGCATCCCGATGTTTTCGCCGGAGCTGTTCGCCTACCTGCGAAATCCCAACCCTTCCAAGTTCAAGCAATTTCGCAAAGGGGTGAGCGAGCTGCGCGAAGAGGGCGCGGTGCAGATTATGTATTCGGCAGATGAGGCGAAACGCGATCCGATCCTGGCCGCCGTGGGGCAGCTTCAGTTTGAGGTGGTGCAGTTCCGTCTACAAAACGAATATGGAGTTGAAACCCTGCTGGAAGCACTGCCCTACAGCGTGGCGCGCTGGGTCGAGGGCGGCTGGGAGGCCCTAAACCAGGTGGGTCGGCTGTTCAATACCGCCACGGTGAAGGACAGCTGGGGCCGTCCTGTGCTGCTGTTTCGCAACGAGTGGAACTGTCAACAGGTAGAAGGCGAACATCCGGAGCTGAAGCTGAGAAACGTTGCGCCTGTGGTCTCGGGTCAAGAACCGGAAGCGCTTTAAGGCCCTGAATCTCAACCTGCCAAATTAGACCTGATAATTGGGCCTGCTAGTCGAGCTGCTGGCGTTCGGCTGGTTGGCTCTGGGCTCTGGGCTCTGGGCTCTGGGCGTGAGTTTGTCCTGGATTGAGCGCAAGCTTGCGCTCCCACGCTGATCCCATTGCGATCCCTAAAATTATGTAAAAAAAAAATTGCTGGATGATCTGGAATTTTCAAAATCGTCTAGCGTTAAGGCGTTTGAAGCTTAGGTTGCTCAACATTAGGGAGTCGCATGGTACAAACATCAAAGCCCGAACATCGGATGCCGTCCTCAGCTGCCGATACGGTTAGCCTGTCTGCTCTGCTGGATCCGGCACTGCTGCAAGCCGCCCGCACCATCTACCGCACTTTCTACGAAGTGCATCCTGACGAAGTCCAGCGCCCGGTTGGAGTAGCCCTCGATCGCTTTAACCTGCGGGGCAAGCTGATTTTTGGAGCCAAACCCATCCTGCTGCCCCGCGAATGCTTCGTCCCCCTGAGCCAGATTGAGCCAGGTGTTCGTTAGCCAGTGGTAGTTGAAATCAAAACAATCCAGCCCAATCAAATCGATCAGGCTAAACAAGTTGTCGGGACAGTTAGTTTGGAAATCTGGCAAGATATTTTGACTGAGGCGGATATCCGGCGCTACGATTCGATGTCCGACATGCAAAATCTGCAACCGCACTACTTCGAGAACCAAGGTGTGTTCCTAGTGTTGTTAGATCTGGTCTTGCCAGAGCAGGTAGTCGGACCAGGAGCGATTCGCAGGCTCAATGACCAGATCTGTGAGCTCAAGCACATGTGATTCCTCAAGCCCTATGAGGCAAGGGTTGGGGCCAAAAATGGCCCGAATTTTGTTTGGGCTTGCTCGGCTGGCGGGCTATCAAAAGGTACGTCTGGATCTAGCAAGTGAGCAGCGTCAGCCACAGGCCATGAGATTCTATCCACAGCTTGGCTTCTACTCAATTGAGCGCTACAACGACAGTTCCTGCACGGTGTTCATGGAGAAGCTGCTCATGGAGAAGGCGTTAGCGCCTGAGCCACACACTTTTGCTTCACTCTAAACTCGCTGCTTATGTCCGGTTCTTCTCTCAAGCCTGCCGCCGTTACTTTCGCCGATATCGCCGCCGCCCACCAGCGCCTCCAGAATCAGGCCCACCAAACCCCTGTCTTGACCTCACGCACGGTCGATCAGCTCACCGGACATCAGGTGTTTTTTAAGTGCGAGAACTTTCAGCGAACCGGCTCTTTCAAGTTTCGAGGTGCTTACAACGCCTTGGCTCAACTGGCTCCTGAACAGCAGGTCCAGGGTGTTTTAACCTACTCTTCGGGGAACCACGCCCAGGCCGTGGCGCTGTCGGGAAAGCTACTCAACATCGCTACCACAATTGTGATGCCCCAGGATGCGCCTGCCGTGAAGCGAGCTGCCACTGCGGGTTATGGGGCCGAAATTATTTTGTATGACCGCAGCGAAGCCGTCCGCGAAGCTCTGGCCCAGCAATACGTAGCCGAACGTGGCGCGACGCTAATTCCGCCCTTCGACCATCCCCACGTCGTCGCCGGACAGGGCACGGTGGCCAAGGAGCTGTTTGAAACCGTGGGCGAGCTTGACTATTTGCTGGTCTGCTGCGGTGGCGGCGGATTGCTCTCGGGCTGTGCGATTGCGGCTCGTGCCCTGTCGCCCCGCTGCCGAGTAGTTGGCGTGGAGCCGGAAGCAGGCGATGATGTCACCCGCTCGTTCTATACCAAAACCATCCAGTCGGTGCAGAATCCACATACGATTGCCGACGGGGCTCGCACCCTGTCTCCAGGCCAGATTACCTTCCCGCTAATTCTGGATTATGTCCAAGACATGCTGACCGTTTCTGACCAACAGCTGCTCCGGGCGATGTTTTTGCTGTGGGAGCGGCTGAAGATTGTGGTGGAGCCCACCGGAGCACTGGCCACTGCGGCCCTGCTGGAAGGTCAGCTTCAAAAACTGCTGGCGGCCTCAGAGTCAGCAGATCGGCTGCGAATTGGGGTGGTGATCAGCGGCGGTAACGTGGATCTGACCCAGGGCGACTGGTTTGCAGGCCTGTAGCTACCCAGCTCTTCTGTCTAGCTGCGCCCAAACAGCTCGTCTGCCCGCTGCCGAATCGCCGTCAGGTTGACCAGCAGGCTAGACCTGAGTTTGCGTTCGATCAACCCCACGGGCATGGCGCGGGGCGGCAAAACCGAGACGGTGTAGCAGAGGTCGGTGCCGCCGTTGGCAGCGGGCTGAAGCGTCCAGCTGCCGCAAAAAGACTTGAAGTCGCCCTCAACCATTTGAAACTCGATCTGGCTGGGGAAATGCTCCACCATATCCAGCACCACGCGAGCGCAGAATTTAAGCTTGAGCAACGCCTGGGTGCCCACCTGCTCGATCCGAATCCCGCCCTGGGGATGGTCGATCTGGCGGCTAAGGCTAAGGCTGGGAATGAACTCTGCCAGCCGGTCGTAGTCGGTTAAAATCTGCCAAACCTGGTCTACCGAATGCGGAATGGTCACTCGGGCCGACAGCTGACGTTCGCGACCTTCTCCCCGCTCGGTTGTAATTTCCACTCCCTCGGCTGTGGTTTCGCCCTCCGAAGTTTCGCCGTTCAAAGCCGTCGCTTCATCCAGTTCGGTTTGGG
>JBJTUI010000271.1:0-7383 GCA_046080625.1 Elainella sp.
TGCCCCAATATCCCTATGTGGTTGACGATGAGTGGCAGGTCAAGGTAGGCCGCCTTGAACTGGGACGGGGAGATTTAGTCTTTGCGGACGGAGCGGGCCACTACGCTGTTGTTGAAGTCAAATGGATCGATTTGGAAGGGATAGGCCGCCAAAAAAGAACCACCAAAGAGAGCAATCGGCGCAAACGCAATGAGGTAAGAGCCCAGGCTCGTAGGTATGCAGCGATCTTGCTGGATATTTGGGAAGATACAGAACAGGTGCAGGCTTTTGTATTCACCAATGAACGCCAGCGGCCAAAGTTGATCGATACGCTGGAGAAGCCTATTCAAGAAAGCTGAAGACTGCTGCTCCGAACGCGGTTGGTGTAGAAGCCCGGACAGAGCCACCTGGGAGAAAAGCAGTCTGGTAATCCGACTCTCCCTTCATGACCAAATCTGGAGGCCAGCAAGCTGGTAGGCTAGTCCAGGGAAACGACTAAGTAGGTAGCAACTATAGGACGGTGGGGGTTTGGGGGCTGCTCCCCCAACAGAAGGCTTGCCCTCTGTACTCCCCTAAGACCAGCTTCGATTTAATCAAGCCCAGCTACTTAGTTCAAGAACCACATCATACTGGAAGAGGTGAGGCCTATGATGGGCGAATGGCAGCTGTTGCTTAAAATTCTGGCGCTTTCGGGGGCAATTTCGCTGCTGATTAAATACGCCGTGCCCTACCTAAATCTGCCAGCTACGGCTGGGGTGGCGCTGGCGTTTGTGCTGATCCCGCCCCTTTTGCTGGGAATTGCGCTAGTCTGGCGGAACCGGCAGATGTCAACTCCGGCTCCATCGGTTTCTGACCTGCCGCCCACCCCAAAAGACGACTAGGCCATGCGATCAATCGCCGAAATCAACGCCAAAATTCAGCAGCAGCGCGCCGTTGTCTACACCGTTGAGGCCCTGAAGGCCCGTGTGGCCGAGGTGGGCGTGGCTCGCGCCGCCCAGGAAATCGACGTGATCACCACCGGCACCTTTGAGCCGATGGAATCGTCGGGCGCGATTCTGAACATGGGCCATACTGACCCGCCAATCAAAATTCGCCAGTGCTGGCTGGATGGCGTTCTGGCCTATTCCGGGTTTGGTGCGGTGGATCTGTACCTGGGCGCAACCCAGATCGCAGACGGTTCACCCGGTGACGGCAGCGACAGCGAAGAGCGGGGCGGCGGTCATGTGATTGCCGATTTGATTGCGGGCAAGTCGGTACAGCTGCGGGCAATTGGCCAGGTGACAGACTGCTATTCTCGCGCCTCATTTGAAACCACCATTACCAAAGACAGCATCAACCAGTTCTATCTCTATAACCCGCGCAACCTCTACCAGAATTTCATCGTTGGGGTCAACGGCGGCGACCGCACCCTCTACACCTACCTCGGCCCGCTCCAGCCCCGCCTCGGCAACGCTGTTTACTCGAATCCGGGCGCGATTTCGCCACTGATGAACGACCCCGACCTCCAGCTCGTCGGTATCGGCTCTCGGATCTTCTTGGGCGGCGGCATCGGCTATGTCGCCTGGGAAGGCACCCAGCATTTTCCCCTGCAAAAGCGCCTGCCCAACCGCACGCCGATTGGCCCCGCAGCCACCCTGGCCCTGATCGGCGACGCCAAGCAAATGGATGCCCGCTGGGTCAAAGGCTGCTATTTCAAGAGCTATGGCCCCTCGATCATGCTGGGCGTGGGCGTACCGCTGCCAGTGCTGAACGAGGAAGTTGTGGCCCGCTGCGCTGTCCAGGACCAGGATCTGGTCGCCCCGATCGTCGATTTTTCGATTCCGCGTCGGGTGCGGCCCACCTTCGGTCAGGTCAGCTATGCCCAGCTCAAATCGGGCAAAGTCACAATTGACGGCAAGCCAGTGCGCACCGCCCCACTCGCCAGCATCTACCGCTCGCGCCAGGTAGCCGAAGAGCTGAAGCAGTGGATCGAGGCCGGTAGCTTTACCCTGACCGAACCCGTGGCCTCGATTCCTAACGACCGGACGTTTATTGCCCAGGATCAGCGGGGGGCGAGGATTATGTTGGAGTAGGGGGAGGTGGGGAGATGGGGAGATGGGCTACAGCCTGCCGAGCATTTGTGGCAGTTGAGTGCCGAGCCGTTGGCCAACCGCAAGTTTGAGGATTTGGATGCGCTGGAGGCGGTGTTAGCGTCGCGTTGCTGCATGCTTGCGGCGATGCCGGATGTGATTCGGCAGCATACGCCCTACCTGTAGGCGGAGAAATCGGCTCGAATCTAGCGATGCAGCAGCTTGAAGGCGACCTGCCCTAACTGCTGGACATAGGCCAACTGGATCAGCACCATCATCGCCGGTTCGAGGTAGCGAGCATTGCTGAGCGGCCCCAGATCAATCGCCTCTACAGCGGTTTCCTGGAGCAGGCTGGCCACAGTGGCTTTGGCCTCAACATCGTCGCCGCAGTAGAACACAGTAGCCGTCTGGCCGTTAAAGTCAGTTTGGCCCGACTGCAACACCTCGGCAAACAGCGGCAGCGCTTCTACGACTCTGGCGTCGGGGGCCAGTTTGGCGATCTCCTCAGCGGCGGAAGTGGTAGTGCCTACAGCCATACCGCTCATGTCGGGCTTGAGGGCGTTGACGCAGCTAAGGCAGCTTGTACGAATAAGTTGATCACCTGGATCGGTCTACTGGCTTGAACAAGGGGCTTAAGCCCCTTGCCTGCTCAGGTTATTTTTACAAGACTCCTAAACAGAATTTTGCCCGCCAGTGAACCCGCCGCTTCTAGAGCTTCCGGGACAGCAGCCCAGGGCACGGCCAGCAGCACCAGATTGGCAAACTGCACCGCCTCTGCCGGACTGCCAACCTGGGCCGTGGGGCTAACCGACTGGGCCAAGTCTTTCAGCTTTTGTTCACTGCGCGAGAAGCTAAACATCAGCTCGTGGCCGTTTTTAGCCCAGAACTGACCGAGTCCGCTGGCCATGTTGCCGCCGCCGATGATGCCGATTTTCATGGTGTTTTTTGGGGGAGATGGGGTGAGGGGGTGGGGAGATGGGGGAGTTATTGGGAGAGGGTGGTTTGGAAGGTTTGGAGGTCGGTGATAGTGGCAGACATTTGCAGGTTTTGCAGGGTGCGGCTGCGGTTTTGCTCGGAGAAGGAGTAGCAGGCGTCGCTGATCAGGATGGGGCTATAGCCCAGATCGGCGGCGTGGCGCACGGTGGGTTCGATGCCAAATTCCAGGACGGCTCCGACGATGACCAGTGTCGTGATCCGGGCGTCTCGGAGGGCCAAGTCAAGGTAGGAGCCGACAAAGGCGGACATTGTGAGTTTGTCAAAGGCGGCTTCCGAGGGCAGGGGAGCCAGGTCGGGCAGGATGGCGTGGGCGGGGCTGTCGGGCAGGAAGTTGGGTTCGACTTCGGCTACGCTGGCGACGCGCTGTAGGGCCATCATGCCCTTGAACTGGGAGACGCCCGCTAGCTGTTTGGGCAGGGTGGTGTGGCGCGAAAACAAGACTCGGATCTGGTGGGTTCTGGCCAGGTCTAGCGCCTGTTTGACCTGCTGAATAAACTGGGCGCTATCGGGCAGCTGTTGGGCAATGCCGACCTGCATGTCGTAGACCAGCAGCGCCATGGTCTGGGGGACGCAGAGGTCTGTCAGGCTGGTGGGAATATCGAGGCCAAAGGCGGATTGCATATCAGGTTTCGGTGGTAGTCAGGAAGGCTTCGGGGTAGGTTTGGACGTAGGTCTGGGCATAGTCGACAAAGCGGACCGGCTCTCGGCCCAGCAGTTGTGCCAGGGTCGGGTCAATGGCAGAACCGGCTCCGGCCTGCCAGCAGGCAAACAGCTCGGCTTCGGCATCCAAATACCACTCGGGTTCACCGTTGGCCAGACGGGCGGCTTTCAGATCAGCGGGCGCAACCGAAACGTATTGAATTGGACGGTGCAGCGCCTGGGAAAAGGCTTCGGCGACCTGGCTAAAGAAGATCGCTTCGGCCCCGGTCAGGTTGTAAGCCTGGTTTTCGTGGCCGGATTGGCTGAGGCAGAGGGCCGCCACAGCAGCAACATCGGCTCCATCGACATGGGACACAGGCGTATCGCCAATCGAATGATAGAACGCCCCCTGTTGGGCCATGGTCGGGGTAAACCAGCGCATGTTCTGCATCAGCATATTCGGGCGCAGATGGGTCCAGGCCATGCCCGAGGCTTCGATCTGGGCCTCGATCCGGCGGTGCCACTGCTGAAATGTGCTGGGCAGCTCTCCGGCCCGCAGCACCGAGAGTTTCACCAGATGCCGCACTCGGGCTTGCTGGGCTGCTGTGACAAAGTTGCCCTCTAGAGCCACCTGATCCGGGTCGTTGGGCATCACCAGAAACGCCCGCTCGATGCCCTGCATTGCGGCCTCCAAACTTGCGGGCTGGCTAAAATCGCCCTGGGCCAGCTCCACGCCCTGCTCGGCCAGTCGAGTCGCCTTGGCTTTGTCGCGCACCAAGGCCCGCAGGGGCTGCTGTTGTAACAGCGCTTGCACTACTGCCCCGCCGATATTGCCGGTGGCCCCACTGATCAAAATCGTCATTGCAGTCTCCTTGGCCGTTTGGCCATGATAACCCTATTCCAGCTCTATACTCGGCTCCAGATCTGATTTATAGTCGTTGTCACTATGTTTCTAAAAATGTTGCTAGCAGCACCTGACAGTGTTACTTAATCTATTACTTGAATTACAAATTTAGTGGTTGATTATTAATCTTTCTATTGTACACAGAAATATTTTGCAGAGTTGCCGACTGTGAGCAAGCGCTAGAAGTGAGAGGTGCTTTCACATTCCCATTCTCCCACGCGATCAGCATCATGAGACTAGCCAACCGGTTAGATTATTATCAAAGTTTGTGTGGTTGAGGTTGCAAAATCTTTCGTTTTGCAACTGCCGCTTCAGATCATTGCAGTGACGCTACCACCAGCAATTTGCCAGCCAGTTTGGCCGCGTCGCCAGACCCTGAGATAGCGATAATTGCCCGCAAACTCCTCTCCCAAATAGGTGCCGCGCAGGCAGATGTGGGCAGAGGCGAGTCCAAAATCTTCGCTCCAAATTCGAATTTCTAATTCTTGAGGGATAAACTCGTGGAACTTTGTAGCGCCCGTGCGGTGCAGTTCTAAATCTATTGCCTTGGTTGCCGACTCGCCGGTTGGCCCCACAAAAAGTAAGTCATCGGCAATGAGCGCATCCAGTTCAGCCACATCTGAAGCGAGCATCGCAGCATAGAGACGTGCCTCACATTCGCGAATTTGGGTTTCAATTTCTGAATGCATCGGTCTTATGAAGAGTGGACAGGATTGGCACGGGTCAGTTCAGCCAGTATAGCAGGGGTTGACTGCAAGAACGGTCAGTCCAGCCTTAAGCTAACGCTAGCGCAGCCAGATCGCATCAGTCGGCGACGACAGAGCCCGCTGGATGCAATACAGCAGGCTATCCTACAATCGTATCTAAGGAATGGATCTTCACATTCGCTAGAGTAGCAAACTGCCGCTGACCATAGAACAGCAGCGTATCATTGGCCACCACTTGCAGCGTGATCTGCTTCAACTCGATTTGAGGCAGTCCCTGCCCACCAAATTTTAGCTTGTCCTGTCCTACCTTAAAGTCCTCGATGCTCGCCTTGCCGTCTGTTCGTAAAACAAACAGATCACTGCCCGCGCCCCCGTTCAAGCGGTCTTCTATTTCGGCTGTTCCGCTGTTCAATACATCGTCTCCCTCATCGCCCAATAGATAATCATCGCCTTCGTCGCCGTAGAGCAAATCATTCCCTTGGCTGCCCCGCAGTTTATCGTTACCGCTGAGGCCATACAGCTTGTCGTTTCCGGTTAAACCATCGATGACATCGTTTGATTTTGCGTAGCCACCGGTAAAATTATCCAGAGCATTCAGAAAAGTGACCGTATTGGGTCGCAATACCGTTGCCAAATTCAGATCTGCATCTATAACATCAAAGCCATCCTGAATCGTAGACTGACCGCTGAATAGGATATTGCCAGTTGTGGTTGAAGCCCAGGTTTCAGTCGAAAGATTGTCTAGATTTTCTAGTGAGAAATTCTGAAGTTTAATTTTCACTTCTGCATTCTCAAATCCAATCTCAAGATCGGGTCCTTGCTGATTCAGCAGTAATTGCTCTGGCGTGAAGCCAGATCCCAGAAAACGCAGCGTATCAACTGCTTGAACCGTTTCGGGGCTGGGGTTGACGCCCCGACCCACGCCGCCAAAGTTTTTGACTACAAGCTGTAAGGGCAGCGCATCGAAGGGGCCGACCAGGATTGGAATCGTCGTTTGGCCATCGGGAAGCTGAAGCCACTGCATCGGTTGCAGGCCATTGTCTACCTGTTCAGGCAGCGGTTGGTTTGTCGGCGGCAGGGGTGGCTCCGGTTCTGTTTCCTCCCTGCCCACATCAGTTGCAGGATTGGTTACAGGACCAGCAGGATTGGTTGCCGGACCAGCTATAGGGCCACCTGTGGAACCTGCTTCAGGGGGTTCGACTGGCTCTGGCAACAGGTTTGGCAATTCATCCACTGGTTCGTTAGGCGACTGCGGGTTCCAGCCCCAATACACCAAGGGCGCAAACGGAGCTTCCGGCGGTGTGGGCGGCAGGTCGGTGCTGGGCGGAGAGCTGTCAACAGGAGGCAACTCGGAGAGAGGCGGGGTTGGTGTGCCTGATGTCGGAGGCGGGAAGCCTGTTGAGCCAGCATCTGGAGCTGAGGAGAGGTTCGGAGTCGAGCGAGCAGACGGCCCAGATGTCGCGCCTGGATCTGACTCAGTTCGATTTGCCTGCCCCTGATTTGCCTGTGTTTGAGCCGAGCCGCGAGAGCTAGCGGATCTGGAGAACGAGTTGAGCGAACGCAGCGGATCGATGCCAACAACAACAGCTTCCGGTGGGTCAAACCGCACTCGCTCCGGCGAAAATCGCAGCGGCATTTCCTGGGGTGCGTCAACGGATAGAGCAGCTTCTGTCCTGCCTACAGGCTGAGCCGCAACAGGTTGAACCGGTATGGCCTCAACTCGCGGCAAGGCACCGCCAAAGTCCAGGACGGGTGGCAGCAGGACAGTGGCTTCTTCGACCAGCTGCCCGTTGGGCTGAAAGTCCCCAGAGCCATTCATTAGACTGCGCCGCAGTAGGTAGGTCAACAGGACTTGTGACAGGGCAAAGAACCAGATTTGCCAGGCATCTGCCCCTGGGGTGAACGGCATCGGGCCACGCTGCGCCCGGAGGGGGAGGATGGGCGGGTCTAGGGGTTATTGTCAAATCTGGTGTATGAAGAAGAATTAAGCAGCGTTTTTGGTCGTGGAGCGAACGAGGTCAGTGATTGCGATACCATCCTGAAATTTGACTCCTTCAATCACCTGAGCTAGGCGATTAAATCCGCGAAT
>JBJTUI010000272.1:0-4896 GCA_046080625.1 Elainella sp.
GGTTGGATCACGCCAGCCAGTGGGGCGCTGCTGGTTGGCTTCGGCGTTTTCACTCTGCTGTTTCGACTATTTCCCACGGGCACCGTATAGGTTTCATGACTCCAGAATCAGATTCTTCTAAGCAGCCTGCTGCACAACCGCCCCAAACTGCCGCTTCAACTCCTGCAACTGCCCCAACAGTTGAGTTCAGCCTGCGCCGCTACTTTAAGCGTGAACTGGTACCGCTACTGGCCGATCTGCGGCTGGCAATTGGGTTGCTGCTGGCAATCGCGGCCTTTAGCATTTTGGGTACGGTGATTGAGCAGGGCCAAACGCCGTCTTTCTACCAGACCAACTATCCCGAACACCCGGCCCTGTTTGGCTTCTTAACCTGGCGACTAATTCTCAGCCTGGGGCTGGATCAGGTCTATCGCACTTGGTGGTTTCTAGCGCTGCTGATTTTGTTTGGGGCCAGCCTCACGACCTGCACGTTCCAGCGGCAGCTGCCAGCCCTGCGCTGGTTTTCCCGCACTTGGAATTTCTACAGCCAGCCCCGCCAGTTCCAGAAATTTGCCCTCAGCGCTGAATTGCCCCAAGGCAATCTTGAGCAGCTAATTCCCCTCCTAGAAAAACGGCGCTACAAAATTTTTCAGGAGGAGGGCAAGCTCTATGCCCACAAGGGAATTGTCGGACGGATTGGGCCGATTGTGGTTCATGCCAGCATGCTGCTGATCCTGCTGGGGGCAATTTTGGGAGCCATGACTGGATTTTTCGCCCAGGAAATGATTCCCAGCGGCGAAACCTTCCAGGTGCGCAATGTGTTTGATGCTGGCCCCTGGGCAGCCGCGCAGATTCCTAAAGACTGGTCGGTCAAGGTCAACCGCTTCTGGATCGACTATACGCCCGACGGGACAATCGACCAGTTCTACTCCGACCTATCGGTGCTCAACCAGGCGGGCGAAGAGGTCGATCGCCAGACGATTCACGTCAACAAGCCCCTGCGCTATAAAGGCGTCACCTTCTACCAGGCCGATTGGGCGGTGGCGGCGGTGCGGTTCCACCTCAACAACAGTCCACTTTTACAGTTACCCATGGCCCAGCTCAACACGGGCGGTGGCCGCATCTGGGGCACCTGGATTCCCACTAAACCTGACCTGAGCGAAGGCATCTCGGTCGTCACCAAGGATTTGCAGGGAATTCTACTGGTCTACGACATGCAGGGCAACATGATTGCTACAGTGCGGCAGGGCATGGCTGTCGATGTCAATGGTGTTACGCTCTCGATTGCCGAACTGGTGGGCAGCACTGGCCTGCAAATCAAAGCCGACCCCGGCATTCCCCTCGTCTACACGGGCTTTGGCCTGCTGATGCTGGGTGTGATTCTCAGCTATGTCTCCCACTCCCAGATCTGGGCGCTCCAAACTTCAGACAGCTTCTATGTGGGCGGACGCACCAACCGGGCTCAGGTGCTGTTTGAGCGGGAGATGCTGGCTATTCTGGACCAGATATCGCCAAGCGCTGACCCACCAGCAGTTACTTCATCACCTGAGTCTTCGCCAGCCTAAGGCCTGTCGGAGTTCTACCCAAGTTCTACTTCAACCCAACCTTCAACCCAACAGGAGGTGGATCAGCCCAAACGTTACGCCAGCACTGCCGAGCGGCACGGTAATGTTATCAATTCCCAGCTTAGAAAATGCTTCCAATCCAGTGGCGACCAAGGCCGCGGCTAGACCAATCAGCCAACTCTGCCAAAGGTTGCCGTAGACGCTGAGTAGCACTAGACTGCTCACCAGCCAGCTCATCCCCAGCATGGTCAGGGAGCCCTCCCAACTCTTCTGCATTCCCGCTAGCTCATAGCGATGGGTCCCCCACCGTTGGCCCACTACCGCGGCCAAGCCATCGCCCCAGGTCATGATCAGAACGCCAATTACCGCTAGATGAGGCGCTGTCTGCCAGAAGCAGGCAATCAAGACCCCGATGCTGACAGCATAGAAAAACGTGCCCAGGCTCTTGCGACCGACGCTATTGATCCCAGGCAACAGGGGAAAGCGGTAAGACAGCAGGGTAATGACGCTAAACAAGAGGGAAGAGCCGATCCCAACTGCTGCGGGTAGCTGAAACCACCAGGCAAACAAAATTACGTTACCCGTGCCAATATGGACAATCTTGCGCACCATTTCCGGCTCTGCCAGCTTCCAGGCCCGCAAACTGTAGGCTACCAGCACCACAAATCCCACCCAGGCTGCCGCACTGCCGATCTGCAACCAGAGAACCGGATCAGAAAATCTTGTGAGTCCGTCTAGCAATCTGTCACTCCCAACCGCGCCTATGTCTCACTGTAGTAGATCTGTAGAAAATCTTGCTGCCGGAGAGTGGGTTTGCCGAGCAAGTTCGGAGTGAATTGACTGAATGGCTGACCTTTAAGTTGAAACAGCGTCCTGCTTCTGCCCCTGCACAGTGCCCTTAAGCGACTAAAAACCGCTATATACTGATGTTTGATTGCTCGACTACTTGACCAGGTCGCTCAACTCGAACGCTCCTGTCATACCTTATCAGTCGAGTCGGCAGCGCCAAACTCAGAAATCAGGCCTAGAAAACTAGAACCAAACCATATGAAAGTAGCGGTCACGGGTGCAACAGGATTTGTCGGCAGTCGCCTAGTGCAGCGGTTGCAGCAGGAGGGCCATCAGATTCTAGTACTGACCCGCAGACCCAAACAGGCCCGTCGCCAGTTTGGGAGCGCCGCTTTTCCAAACGTGGAAATTGCTGCCTACGAACCGCTGATGTCGGGCGCTTGGCAGAGTCAGATCTCCGGCTGTGAGGGCGTGGTCAATCTGGCAGGCGCTCCGATTGCTGAGAGTCGCTGGACGGCAGAACGCAAGCAGGAGATTCTCGACAGCCGCAAAGTCGGTACCCAAAAAATCGTTGAGGCCATACTTCAGGCCAATCCCCGCCCGTCAGTTCTGGTCAATTCTTCAGCCATTGGCTACTACGGCACCAGCGAAACAGCCGCGTTTGATGAAACCAGTCCTGCTGGTAGGGACTTTTTGGCCCAGGTCTGTCTGGATTGGGAAGCCGAAGCTGAAAAAGTGAAGCCAGCCGGAACCCGATTGGTGATTTTACGAACTGGAATTGTAGTTGGTTCCGGCGGCGCGATTGCCAAAATGCTGCTGCCGTTCCAATTGTTTGCTGGTGGTCCGCTCGGTAGCGGCAAACAGTGGTTTTCCTGGATCCACATTGATGATCTGGTCAATTTAATCCTCGTGGCTTTGACCCAATCCAGCCTGGAGGGCGTCTTTAATGCAACTGCCCCCCAACCTGTGAAAATGGCTGAACTTTGCCAAACACTGGGAGAAATCCTCAACCGGCCTTCCTGGCTGCCTGTACCGGCTTTTGCCCTGGAGGCTCTGCTTGGCGATGCGGCAAAAGTGGTTCTGGAAGGCCAGCAAGTACTACCTAGGCGCACGGAAGCAGCAGGCTTTACCTACCAGTACGCAAATGTTCGGCAGGCTCTACAAGAAACGCTGAAGCAAGCGTAGGATTCCCAGTAGTTCAGGGGGCTAAAGTTTAGCCTTACTGGGCTATGGGTTTCGACCCTAGGCTGCATCACCACCTGAGTTGCGCAGCCGGATTAACTGTCGGCGCATTTCTGGTGAGGCATCCATTTCTGAGATTTCGTGGGCCTCGACATGGGCCTGTACAGGTTCCAGATATTCGTCGGCACCGTAAGAAAAGGCATCCAGCAACAGTTCCAGGAGCTGCTCTCGATTATTTAAGGCTTGCTTCTCCTCGATGAGTTTAAATTTGAGACGAATCTCGCAATCGTAGACAGCAAATTCAGAACTAAAAACTTGCGGCTCCAAAGAATTCGGTTTCATTTGAGGTAATCACACCTTTTATTGAGCTGAGCTAGTAAACGCAGTAGAAATCTAGGCAAGGCAGAGCAGAATAAGTGAGGAGACCAAGCAGCGTTGGGGGAAGCGACTACGCAAGGTAAACCCTGACTACGAAGGGGTTAGGATAACTTAAGTGTGCTTCTCCATGCTGAATCGAAGAAGCAGACAACCTGGAGCAGAAACTGGGGCTTGAGACTTAAACCTAACATTCCCAAAAAACCATCTGAATCAGCTAATTTACCGAATCAGCTGATGTTCAGCTTTACCCGTTAGAAAAGCCAATAATTCATAAATATCATCATTAATGGCTTTCCAGGATCGAATTTTGTGAATTCTCCGTGAGGATTTCTCATGCTTTGATAAGGGTTTTGATGTTGCATCTAGGATATGTTTTTCTATGATCAAAGGCATTGTTCCATAGAACACCCGTGTGTTAATTCAAGTTTCCAGGACAACGCTACTGCTGATGAGAAAGCCTTCTCCGTACCATCAAAGATTTATCTGTAACAAGTATTTTCACCAGAAAAGTTTTTGGGTTTAGGATAAAAGCTCTTGCAGTGCGACCTAACGCTTGATTGGTCTATGTTCGTCTTCAGTTGTTTCGATTGGTCGTCAACCCAAAGCTGCAAGTTGAACCAGTCATAGCAAAGCAGTTCATAGCTACTTAGTAACTATTAATACTCAAAAAACGGACATATTCTTAGGCTTTCCCAATATTTGTCGTGAGGCTTTGCTGTACCTTCGCAGATTTTACGCTTTGCTGATGTTTTGATCGATGTCCTACGAGGTTTCTATTTGCACATATTAAGCTGCCAGTACTGAGATTAACCTCACCTTGTTCTCAGGCAGTTAATCGGTTGCTAAACTTGCCTCTGATTACAGAATCAAGTCAGGGAGCCAATAGCCGTTCTGAAACTTAGTCATCAACCTCCGGCAAAGCCGGAGGCTTGAGCATATGGGAGCCGCTCAAAGCGGCTTACCATTCATCAGACAATCGCAGTTGGTCAATTCGTTGATCCTC
>JBJTUI010000273.1:0-4055 GCA_046080625.1 Elainella sp.
TCTGTTCTGACATCATTGCCTGTTCTCCCTGAAACGCTTGTTGATGTCATTGTCCAGGATGTTGAGAGCATTCCTACAAGCCCTGCTACACCTTGCTTTTAGCCTTTGCTCCTGCACTCATTGCGCATCGCGTGGGAATAAGCGCCAGCAGATGAATAATCGTATCCTTGCAGACGAATCGACCGGCGATGATGGATGTCAGGATTGTATTTCATAGAATTGTTGGATGCACCCACAACCCAGAATTCCCGTAGGGGCAGGTTTAGCAAACCATCCATGCTTCCTCCCCCAAATTCCCCACCCAAACCTGCCCTACCCCATGCCATCGCAACCGACAATCGGTTTAGGATCAAAGAAGACCGCACCAGAGGCCAGAGCCACTATGTTTCGAGTTGTGTTTCAAGATCAGAACCAGGAGTTCGAACGCTGGACCGATGCCCTGGAGGCCGGAAAAGCGCTGATTCCCAGCTGCAAAAAACTGTCCCAGGATATTCGTATCTATCTATTCGATGACCTGATCTGGCTCTACAGCCGCGAGAACAAATTCCCGAAATATATCGGTGGAGGCACCTACGATCGACTGGCTCGCCTGTTCATTCAGGAGGCGCTAGAAGAAGAAGCAGCCCAGCAAGCAGATGCAGCAGACCTCAATGGTCCAGCATCTGAACCAGAAGCATAAACTCATATCAGAAATCGGGGTATGGCGAATGGGCAGGCTTTGTAGAATGGGCGGTCGGGTGATCGATGGGGAGAGCGCAACCACCCACTACCCTGCGTTCTCCTCGGCTCTCCAATCACAACAGCCGATCGGGATCTTCTCCCAATTCACGCAGCCGTTCTGCCAACCGTTCCTTTTGCTGCCGTTCCAGTTCCTTTTGCTGCCGTTCCAGTTCTGCTGCACCCAGATGGCGATTGCCCTCTGCATCAAACCATGCCAACTGTTCTTGCAGCACGTTGCCAAACCGCAGCTGGCATCGTCCAATTCCCAATCCCACTTCCGGCATCCAATAGGGCTCTTCCCTCTGTAGCTCGTACTCACCCGCAACCAGCTTGTACAGCTCAAACGGCTGATGGCCGTCGCGTCGCCAAAACTCCGGGTTGTAAATCACGTAGTACAACACGCCCAGTTTGGCATAGATCTCCATCTTCTCGTCATATTCCCCACCTGGCTTGTGTGACACCATCTCCAGCGTCAAGATCGGCACTCTGTCCTGCTCTTCCCAGACGGCATAGCTGCGGCGGGATTTACCTGCCTTCTTGCGCTCTACTCTCAGGCTCAAAAACGCATCGGGCACTACCGGCACTCGTGGGCTGACTCCCGTGGTGTGATAAACCGCCATATCCACGGCAAAGAACCAATCCATTCGCTCTGCCCACAGGTCGTTGAGCAGAAACAGCAGGATGTTGGGCAGAAGGTTTTGGTCCTCGTTATCCACAGGCGTATCGTCTGAACTGGGCAGTTCGTCCGTTGAGGGCAGGTGCTGTAGGTCGATGGGCAGCATGGCAAAACCTCAGGCGTCCTTTGGTAGCTTTATTATAAGTAGCTGGGCTGGATTAAATCGAAGAGGGTATTAGGGGAGTCCAGAAGGCTTGCCCTCTGTTGGGGGCGCAGCCCCCAAACTCTCACTATCCGCATAAAGCAAAAGGCGCTGAAGGAGACGGTACTACTCCCCCAACGCCTTTATAATTTCAGCTAAACTCAGTGGCTTGAGCCAGTGTTGCTCTGACAGCTAAGCTGCTTCAGCCAAACTCGTTTAGCAATCGACCTGAAGCGGTCGGACTGACTTGACTTAGTAGTCGAAGTCGCCACCCATGCCAGCACCAGCGCCAGCCGCAGCAGCATCCTTAGGCTCAGGCTTGTCAACCACGATGCACTCGGTGGTCAGCACCATCCCGGCGATCGAAGCGGCATTTTGCAGGGCCGAACGGGTAACTTTAGCGGGGTCAACGATCCCAGCTTCAAACATATCCACGAAGTCGCCCTTAGCAGCGTCATAGCCGACGTTGAAGTCTTTCTCTTTGACGCGCTCAGCGATCACGGCACCGTTCTGGCCAGCGTTCTCGGCAATCCGCTTCAGGGGAGCCGACAGGGCACGGGAGACGATCATGGCACCAATCAGCTCTTCGCCGGTCAGATTGCTCTGAGCCCAGGTTTCCAGGCCAGGAGCCAGATGCGCCAGGGTTGTACCGCCCCCTGGAACGATCCCTTCTTCCACGGCAGCCTTAGTCGCGTTGATCGCGTCTTCCAGGCGCAGCTTACGGTCCTTCATTTCGGTTTCGGTGGCTGCACCAACCTTCACCACGGCCACACCGCCCGACAGCTTGGCCAGACGCTCTTGCAGTTTTTCCTTGTCGTAGGAGGACTCGGTTTCCTCCATCTGACGACGGATCTGCTCGCAGCGCGCCTTCACAGCGGCTTCGTTGCCTTCGGCCACAATCGTCGTGGTGTCTTTGTTGATCGAAACGCGACGGGCCTTGCCCAGCATATCGATCTTGACGCTATCCAGCTTCAGACCCGCATCTTCGGTGACGACTTGGCCGCCGGTCAGCACAGCGATGTCTTCCAGCATGGCCTTACGGCGGTCGCCGAAGCCAGGAGCTTTAACAGCAGCCACGTTCAGTACGCCACGCAGCCGGTTCACGACCAGGGTTGCCAGGGCTTCTTTCTCAATGTCTTCCGCAATGATCAGCAGCGGACGACCGGAGCGAGCTACTTGCTCCAGCACGGGTACCAGGTCTTGCACCAGAGCGATTTTCTTGTCGGTCAACAGCACGAACGGCTCGTCCAGAATGGCTTCCATCCGCTCGGTGTCGGTCGCGAAGTAGGGCGAGATGTAGCCCTTGTCAAACCGCATCCCTTCCGTAACTTCCAGTTCGGTGGTCATGGACTTGCCTTCTTCCAGGGAGATCACGCCTTCCCGGCCCACTTTCTCCATGGCTTCGGCGATCATGGCACCCACTTCATCGTCGTTGCCTGCCGAGATCGAGCCCACCTGGGCAATTGCCTTCGAGTCTTCCACCTGACGGGCCAGCTTGGCGATTTCGTCTACCAGGTAGCCGCTGGCTTTCTCAATGCCGCGCTTCAGGGAGATGGCGTTAGCGCCAGCCGCGACGTTGCGCAGACCTTCTTTGACGATGGCGTGAGCCAGCACGGTTGCAGTCGTGGTACCGTCGCCCGCTGCATCGTTGGTTTTGGAAGCGGCCTGACGAATCAGGGCAACGCCTGTGTTTTCAATGTGGTCTTCCAGCTCGATTTCTTTGGCGATCGTGACACCATCGTTGACAATCTGAGGTGCGCCGAACTTCTTCTCCAGCACAACGTTGCGGCCTTTGGGGCCAAGGGTGACGGCCACGGCTTCGGCCAGAATATCCATGCCTTTTTCCAGGGCACGACGAGCGTTTTCGTTGTAAATAATGCGCTTAGCCATAGTGAATCAGTTCTACTTGATGATGTGGATTGAGCTGTGAATTGCTGTGAGTTACGGTATGGACGACGCTGTTTGAGGGCAGTCCCTCGTTAAAGCAACTCGTTAAGGCAAACAAGTGTCAAGGGCTGCAAGATGGGACCAGACGCCTAGGAAACAATCGCCAGAATATCCTTCTCAGACAACAGCACATATTCTTCGGTGCCCAGCTTGATGTCGGTGCCAGCGTACTTGGAATAGAGCACCTTGTCTCCAACTTTCACTTCTAGCTCTTGCCGAGAGCCGTCGTCATTGCGCTTGCCGGGACCCACAGCCGCAATTTCGCCCACCTGGGGCTTTTCTTTTGCCGTTTCGGGCAGGAAGATCCCGCCTGCTGTTTTCTCCTCGGATGCACTCACTTTGATAAACACACGCTCTCCAAGGGGTTTAACCGATGAAACGCTCAGAGATACAGCCGCCATACAAGAATTCTCCAAAATCTACAATAGGTGCACTCGGAACAGCGTCCAGAACCCGCGTGAATAGGTGCGGCCCTTGGCCCACTGTTTCGAAAGACGGTTCTAGAAGTAGCTCTAGAAAACACATCGACAGACGCCCAGCTTCGCCTAGAATTTGGGTTGCCCATCTGCC
>JBJTUI010000274.1:0-6208 GCA_046080625.1 Elainella sp.
ATTCGCGGCTTTGAGCGATTGGCCGAGGTGATTGAGGGAGTGCCGTTCAAAGACGGCATTCGAGCAGACTGTAACCCCGATCCAACTGCTCAGCAGGACGCCGCTTGATTCTCTCCCATACACCACATTTGACAATAACTCTGCTTGGAGTGCTCTTAGGCAAGTCAGGATGCTTCTCGTAGGCCATCACCGTATGTTGCGTCGTTTGCTCAGCTTTGGGCAAGGTTGCCTCCTCATCAAACGGATGGCTGAGGCCGAGCGCGTGGCCAATTTCGTGCAAAACCGTCGAAAATCCGTAGGAGCCCGGTTCCAGGTTGCGGTTTGAAGGCTCTCGATGGTTCAACCACACATCGCCGCTCCATTGCCCCGCTCCTGTACCGGGGGAATAGGCCCAGCCCAGCAGGTCGTTACTCCGATCGACTGCCGTTCCAAATCGCAGTTGAGCTGCGCTGTTATCCGCAGCTTGTTTGAACCTGAGCCCCGAAACATCGGCCCAGGCTTGCAGCGCTAGTTTCACCGCCGTTCTCTGGGCAGCCGTCATGGGTTTGAAGTCTCTGGTTCCCTCGTCCCACCGTCCGTTTTTCGGTTTGTAGTAGGCGGGGAGCGTCTCCATGAAGTTATAGGTTAATGTCGTGGGTTGACCCAGAGGCCGTCCGCTCCAGCGATATTGGCCCGCTTGTGTCAAGGCCTCAGCCTGGCTGGGCGGAGCCGGAGTCAGCAGACCCGCGCTGGTGGTTAGCTGATAGTCGCCAATCTGTTTGGACAGCTGGCTGGTAATGCGCAAAACATAGTTGATCCCATGCTCTGCGGTGAATGTTATAAACTGAGCTGGCTGGGATGCGGTTGTGTCCTGAATGGTGCGGCTCAGGTTTTCGACTCGCCACAGCTCCATTTGGGGCTTAAACTGCGGGGACGTGATCGACAGGGTGACTGACTGGCCGGGCGTAATATCGGTTAAGACAAAGCGGTCATAATACTTCTCTAGATCAGGCTCAAAATATCCGCTCTCATTCGGATAGAGCGGATCAGCAGATTGTAAATTACCCAAAAGCGTATTTGAACTCATCGACTTTCCTAGTTTTGATCATTCAGGGAACGTTCAATGCACAAAATATTGCAGGCGACTCTTTAAAAGCTTCACTCTGCTGCAGCTTCGTCAGGAACCTCCACTTTCGATTTGCTCTAACTGGGTTGGATGGGCAGCGTGAGTTTCAATCGCATTCCCCTATCCTAATTGAGTAGCCAATTGAGTGACCAGATCGCTGGAAGTCGGCCCGGATCTGCCCGCACCGCAGCTTGTCTGGATTGACCACGGCGAAAATCGTCTGTACCTGCTGACCGACAAAGTGCAGGCTGATCGTGCTTTGGGGGGCGCTGCCAGCCCAGTTGAGAATACCCGCCTGACCGTTGATTTGCACGATTTGCGAGCGCAGCCGGGGCAAAATTCGACTCTGCTGAATTGCGATCAAAAACCGGGCGACTTTGGCAGCACCATGAAGCGGTTTTTGGGCCGCCACGGCTTTGCCGCCGCCATCGGACCAGAAGGTGACATCTTCGGCCATTAGGGTCATCAGTCCTTTCAGATCGCCTTGCTGCCAGCAGGTCAGAAACTGCTCGGTAAGTTCGGCTCGCTGCTGAATCGGGAGATGGAGAGCTGGTCTGCGGGCCAGATGCTGTCGGGCACGCCGCAGGATTTGTCGGCAGTTGGGCGGGGTTTTGCCGACAATTTGGGCAATCTCGGCGTAGTCGTAGTCAAATACTTCGCGCAGCAGAAAAATCGCTCTTTCGGTGGGCGTCAGGCATTCGAGTAGCGTCAAAAAGGCGAAGGAGAGCGAGTCAGCCAACTCGACGGGATCGGTCGGGGCGTCAATCAGCGCCTCAACCTGATTGCTGATCAGCGGTTCGGGCAGCCAGGAACCCACATAGCGCTCTCGCTGGATTCGGGCGGAGCGCAGGTAATCAATGCAGAGGCGGGTGGTGATTGCGGCAAGATAGGTTTTGGGCGCGTGAATCGGCTCTGTCGCTCCCTGCCAGCGCAGGAAGGTTTCCTGAACCATATCCTCAGCATCCACCACGCTGCCCAACATACGATAGGCAATGGCAAACAGCAGCGCTCGGTGTTGACTAAATAGTTCAAGACGATCCATTATTTTCGTCTACTGAAAATGTCGCAGTTTGTTCACTGGGGCGGCTGGTTAAAGTTCTTCACAACGCCCGCAGAATCTTACCAGTCTGATGCCAGAGCCGCCAGTTTGGCAAGGGCTGCCTCTATTTCCTGCTGGCGAATCTCGGGCGGCATGAACTGGTTGGGAACCGTGACAAATTGAACATTCCCAATCCCAATAAATTCTAGAATAGCCTGGAGGTAGGGCTGGCAAAAATTCAGCCGCCCCAGCGGCGCATCCAGCTCAAAATTTCCGGCGCTTGGCGTAATTACCAGTGCTTTTTTGCCGGTGGCCAACCCCTGGAGCGTAAACTGCTCGCGGTCGAAGGCGAAGGTGCGACCTACCCGCACCACGTTGTCCAGATAGGCTTTGAAGTTGGAAGGCACGCTCAGGTTGTACATCGGTACCCCCAGCAGCAGATGATCGGCCCAGAGCAGTTCCTGAATCAGCTGTTCTGATTCAGCCAAGACGGCGTTCATCTCGGGGGTGCGGCTGGCCGGATCGGTGTAGTTGGCTAGGGTCCAGGCTGCCGTGGGATGGGCCGGGGGACTGGTGCCAACATCGCGCTGTCGCCATTCTGCGTCCGGATGGTGGGCCTGCCAGAGCTTGAGAAATTCGTGGCTCAGCTGGCGCGAGATCGAGCCTGCTTGGCGGACGCTGGATTGAATTTCGAGCAGTTTCATCAGAGTACCCTCGTTGACCTCTAGCCCTAGGACGAGGAACCGGCTGGTTTTGTGACAGGCTCCCTGATCCGATTAGCCTGAACCAGCCCTCACCCTCCACAATGAAGGCAAGCTGTTGCAGCCGCAGCGTAAAAATCGCCCAGCAGCTCGTCAACTGAGCTGAACAGGACGGCAGCGATACAAGAGGACATCACGGCTTAATCAAGCAGAAAGGCGCTGATTCAAACAAAAAGCCCCCCCAGATCGGGAGGCTTCTGCTAACCGTGTTGTCAGTGGCTCAATATTGGAACAGCCTAACCTAGCAGCGCCTTGGCCTTGGCCAGCACGTTTTCGACCGTGAAACCAAATTTCTCCATGCAGACGCCGCCGGGAGCCGAAGCGCCAAACGAGTCAATCGCCACGATTTCGCCCTCTGAACCGGCATATTTGCACCAGCCCATGCTGATACCCGCTTCCACGGTGAGGCGCTTAGTGACGGCCTTGGGCAGCACCGACTCCTTGTAAGCCGCGTCCTGAGCTTCATACAGCTCCCAGGAGGGCATCGAGACGACGCGCACCTTGCGACCTTCAGCAGCCAGCTTTTCGGCCACCTGGACACAAAGCCCGACCTCAGAACCCGTGCCGATCAGGATCAGTTCGGGCGTGCCTTCGCAGTCGATTACCGGGTAGGCACCCTTGGCCACGCCCTCGATCGAGCTACCCGCTAGGTTGGGCAGGTTTTGGCGTGAGAAGGCCATTAGGGTCGGCTTATTGGCCTTGGCGTTTTCAATGGCGACTTTGTAGGCACCCGAGGTTTCGGTACCGTCTGCCGGACGCAGCACCGTCAGTTGGGGAATCGCCCGCAGCGAGGCAATGATTTCAACTGGCTGGTGGGTGGGGCCGTCTTCGCCCAGGGCTACCGAGTCGTGTGTCATCACCCAGACCACCCCGGCCCGAGACAGGGCCGAGAGCCGGATCGGGTTGCGCATGTAGTCGGTGAAGATCAGGAAGGTAGCGCCGTAGGGAATCAGGCCGGAGTTATGTAGGGCGATGCCGTTGCAGATCGCGCCCATCGCATGTTCGCGAACGCCAAAGTGAATGTTGCGGTTTTCGTACTGGCCCTTCTGGAACTCGCCCGAGCATTCCAGTTCCGTCAAGTTAGAGTGGGTCAGGTCGGCAGAACCGCCAATCAGTTCGGGCAGGACTTCCGCGATCCGGTTGAGACAGATTTCCGAATGTTTACGGCTGGCCAGCGCCTTGTCTTCCGGCTTGTAGACCGGCAGGCACTCTTCCCAGCCCTCGGGCAGCTTTTTGCTCAGCAGCCGCTCAAACAGGGCTGCGTCGTCGGCATATTTGGTTTTGTACTGGGCAAAGATTTCGTTCCATTCGGCCTCGCTACTGGCACCCCGCTCCACAGCCTGCCGCATCCGGCCCATCGCTTCGTCAGGCACCACAAACGGCTCGTAGCTCCAGCCCAGGTTGTCGCGGGTCAGCTTGTTTTCGTCGGCTCCTAGGGGCGCGCCGTGAACGCCACCCGTGTTCTGCTTGTTGGGCGAACCGTAGCCAATCGTGGTCGTGACTTTGATCATGCTGGGCCGATCCGTTACCGATTTGGCTTCGGCAATCGCAGCGGCAATCGCTTTCAGGTCGGTGTTGCCGTCTTGCACATGCAGCACATGCCAGCCGTAGGCTTCAAATCGCTTCGAGACATCTTCGGTAAAGGCCACGTCGGTGGAGCCGTCGATCGAGATGTGGTTGTCGTCGTAGAGGGCAATCAGCTTGCCCAGACCCAAATGTCCGGCCAGCGAGCAGGCTTCGCCAGAGATGCCTTCCATGTTGCAACCGTCGCCCAGAATCACGTAGGTGTAGTGATCGACCAGGGTGAGGTCAGGCTTGTTGAACTTGGCAGCCAAATGGGCTTCGGCCATCGCCAGACCGACGCCGTTGGCAATCCCCTGACCCAGCGGTCCGGTTGTGACCTCAATACCGGGCGTTTCAAAGTTTTCCGGGTGTCCCGGCGTTTTCGAACCCCACTGCCGGAAATTCTTGATTTCATCGATCGTAACGCTCTCGTAGCCCGCCAGATACATCAGGGCATACTGCAACATGCAGCCGTGGCCCGCAGACAGCACGAACCGATCGCGGTTGAACCAGTAGGGGTTCTTGGGGTTATGCCGCATGAACTGATCCCAAAGCACGAATGCCATTGGCGCGGCCCCCATCGGCAAACCGGGATGTCCAGACTTGGCTTTCTCGACCGCATCGATCGCCAGAAAACGAATCGCGTTAATACAAAGTTCTTCGGTGGATTGGGTTGTTGCAACAGCCATGACTTTCTCTACTCAGATCTCTACTCAACAACGGCTAGACCATGGACGATGGGCTTCGTACAATAACTTGCAGGTAAAAGCAGTAAGTAACTATACCTATCCCCCCTTCTTTATAGTTATAACCGAAAGCGTCCCCAATTTATCCTCCCACCATTCGGGGCGATTTAGCTTTTGGATTTGGGATGGGGAGGTAGGGGGATGAGGAGATGGGGAGATGAGGGGTGGAGGAGAGACTTTAAGATAGGGAGGCTAAGATATTTGATCGGTTTGAGTCCACCTGTTTGAGTCCACCTGGGTTTACCTATGCGTAATTTTCGATTTAGCCAGTTCAGGCAAAGTTATAGACAGATGGGTTTGCTGCTGCTTGGTTTGGGCCTGTTCAGTTCCAGCGCAGTCGCTCAGCCGCCTCGTCCGCCCCTCAGCCCTTCCGTGCGGCCCCTTGAAACACCCTCCCTGCCGCCGCCTGCGAATCCGTCGCTGAATCTCGATAGATCTAATGCGACGACTGCCTCACTCGCAGCTACTTCCGAGCAATTTGTGGATCTGATTGCCGCTGGTAAATTCGAGCAGGCTAGACGGTTGCTCAATCCGGTACTGCAACAGGGCTGGACCACCGCCCAGATGCGGCAAAATTGGCAAAGCCTCCAAACTATTATCGGTTCCTACAAAGGGCGTTCGAATACTCAGGTGGTGGATGGGAACCTCGTGTTAATCGATCTGGAATTCGAGAATGCAACTGACAATCTACTGATCATTTTTGACGATCAGCAGCAAATTCAGGGCGTCGATTTTCCGCTCCAGGTGCCTCGGGTCTAGATCTGGCAAAAGGCAGCCCGGTTTAAACAGCCTGCCTGGAGGCGGAAATTAGTAGGTTAATCGACGGGTCAAACGAGATCGGTAAAGTCTATTTCACCTGCTCAATCGAATAGCGCTGATAGCCCTGTTCTGTCATCCATTTAGACAGGGCTTTTACCACGACACGAGCGCGGCGGTCGGGCAGGCGAATCAAACAACCGTAGTCGAATAGAGGAGTTGGAGCCATTCGCTGAAC
>JBJTUI010000275.1:0-3379 GCA_046080625.1 Elainella sp.
CCTAGCGGCCCCTCCGCAACCGCAAATCTCTGGGCGGATAATCTGTACGGCAGGTTTAGCAAATCAGCCCTCCACTTGCAAACCGCCTTCCGCCAAAACCTGCCTCTATTCCAATTATTCAAATTCCGATACAAACACCGACACAATTTTTCACTCAGCAAATGCGCCACAGAGATTATTGACAGGTTAATCTACTGTTATGCAGTAGAGCATTCTGCTATATCCCCAGGCTCGATTCAGCTATCTGCATTCCTGGCAGTTGGCGTTCACCCTACAAGATCCAGCCCAACGCTACAACCCAATCCAATTGCCCCGCTCCGAATGCCGATTGCTCCAGTTTTTACTAATTAGCCTGCCTCTCAAACGACCTGGTTGAGCTGAAACCGGGCTGAGAATAACTGAGAATAACCGTCAATCACAATTCGGAAATAAGCGAGGTTTATCATGAGCGAAAACGTGTTTTCTGGCTCACGAAACGTGGCGATTGTGGGTCCCTATTTGAGTGGTAAAACCACCGTCCTGGAAAGCATTTTGTCGGTGACGAGTGCGATTTCCCGTAAAGGAAAAGTGACCGATAAAAACACGGTTGGGGATGCATCACCCGAAGCCCGCGATCGCCAAATGTCTGTTGAAGTAAATGCCGCCAGCACCGACTATGGCGGCATTTGTTTTACGTTTTTAGACTGTCCTGGCTCCGTCGAATTCGCCCAGGAAACCTACCTCGCCCTGATGGGGGTAGATGCCGCAGTTGTGGTCTGTGAGCCCGACTGCAACCGGGTGCTCACCCTAGCGCCCCTGTTTCAGTTTTTGGACGACTGGGAAATTCCCCATCTCGTCTTTGTCAACAAAATGGATCGGGCGCATGACTCGTTCCTCGATATTTTGCAGGCGTTAAAAGCCGTGTCAAACCGCCCCTTGGTGCCGCATCAATATCCCATCGGGCAGGGTGAAGCAATTCGCGGTTTTATCGATCTGGTCAGCGAGCAAGCCTACCACTACCATCCCGGTGCCCCGGCGGTGCCGATTCCGCTGCCCGACAGCCTGCGGGCCGAAGAACATGCGGCTCGGGCCGAAATGCTGGAAACCCTGGCCAATTTTGACGATCACCTGTTGGAAGAGCTGCTGGAAGACATCGAGCCGTCCCAGGAAGAGATTTTGCAGGATCTGAAAATGGAGCTGGGGGCCGATCTGATTGTGCCGGTGCTGATTGGCATCGCCGACCAGGATTTCGGCATCCGTCCCCTGCTGGAGATGCTGCTGAAAGAAGCCCCCGCTCCGGAAACAACAGCCCAGCGGCGCGGTTTGCTCGGCGCGGCAGACCAGCCCCCCGTGGCCCAGGTGCTCAAGACCTATTCCACAGCCCAGGGCGGCAAGCTATCGCTGGTGCGGGTCTGGCAGGGAACGCTGACCGACGGCATCGGGCTGAACGGCGTGCGGACGGGTGGGCTCTATCGACTGATGGGACACCAGCAGATTGCCCTGACCCAGGCCAGCGCCGGAGCGATTGTCGCCCTGGGCCGGATGGAAGGGGTCAAAACCGGCGATGTGCTGACCGCAAATGGAGCCGTGCCGCTGCCGAAGGCCGAACGGCTGGAGCCTGTCTATGCCCTGGCGATCACGCCCGAGAAACGCAGCGACGAGGTGAAGCTGAGCAGCGCCCTCAACAAGCTCCTGGAAGAAGATCCGGCCCTGGTTTGGGAGCAGCACGGCGACACCCATGAAGTGATTCTCTGGGGCCAGGGTGAAATTCACCTCCAGGTCGCGCTAGACCGATTGCGGCGCAAGTATGGCCTGCCTATGAGCACCCACCTGCCCCAGATTCCCTATAAGGAAACGATCCGGCGGTCTGCCAGCTCGATCCACGGACGCTACAAGCGCCAGACGGGCGGCCACGGGCAGTTTGGCGATGTCTATATCGACATTCAGCCGGTGCCCAGGGGCGAGGGCTTCCAGTTCACTGAAAAGATCGTCGGTGGCGTTGTGCCCCGGCAGTATATTCCCGGCGTTGAGATGGGCGTGCGCGAGTTTCTCAACCAGGGGCCGCTCGGCTTCCCGGTGGTGGATGTGGCGGTAACGCTGACCAACGGCTCCTACCACACGGTAGACAGCTCGGAGCAGGCGTTCAAACAGGCGGCTCGACTGGCAATGCAGGAAGGGATGGCCAAATGCGAGCCCAGTTTGCTGGAGCCCGTCCTGGCGATTCAGATTTCGGTGCCCAGTGAGTTCACGGCTAACGTGCTGCGGCTGGTCAGCGGCCATCGCGGTCAGGTGCTGGGCTATGAGGCCAAACCCAACTGGCGCGGCTGGGATGAGGTGCAGGCCCATTTACCCCAGGCCGAAATGCATCACCTGATTGTAGAACTGCGCTCTTTGACCATGGGAGTGGGCAACTTCCGCTGGCAGTTTGACCACCTGCAAGAGGTGCCCGATAAAGTTGCCGAACGGTTGTTGGCCAAAACAAACGGGTAGCTTGGCTGAACTTGATGAAGCTGAGCAGCAGCCTAAAGCTCAATAACAGCAAAAAAACAGGGGGTAGGTTTACCCCCTTTCTAGTTTCTAGTTGATTAAATCCTACGGCTATGAATTGACCCGCAATTTAGGCAGGTACGGCTTCCGGGGCCGCCAGCGCCAAAATGTGGTAGCAGGAGGGCGTTTCTTCGCCCAGGATCTCATTGATCCGCTGCCGAATTTGAATATGCAGCGCCTGGATCGTTTCATCAAAATTGTGCTTCACATGCAGCACGGCGGTTTGTTTTTGAAAATCTTTGCCATAGTAGGCAACAAAATAGGTGTAGCGATTTGCGTTAGGCGCAGACAAAACGAAATCTTGCATGAACTTAGTTCTCCCAATGGTTGGCGGTTTTTTGAGGGAAAATGCCTGATAGCGAAGGGGGCTATGAAGGCCAGAAGCAGGGCTGAATCTAGACTAAATTTGGGGAAGGAATGGCAGCACGAGTTGATCGATTGGGTGACTCTGCTGATATGGGTGAATACCCAAGCCAACAGGGTAGTTCCGGAAACTCAAATTGCGGTCTGAAATGAACGGTCAAGTTTTCCCAAAACAGAACTAGAATGCCACAGTAAACTTCACAAACTGAATAATTCACGAACTGGTAAAACAACTGATAAAGCTAAACAAATTGAACGCTGTTAAACCGGGCTTGGGCCGAATGGTGATTGAGCAACCTGACTGAGTTATAAACTACACCTTGGAAAAGCAGCTGCTCCACTGTGTTTCTACTTTCAATCGCGGTTAAACCTAAGCTGATCTTCCGTAAAATCCTGTAGCGTTACGTCCATCGATCCGTTGTTAGTGTAAACGAAATTGCTTGAGTTACAAGTATTATTTTCTGTCGATTCGTAATACTCTGCATCATTC
>JBJTUI010000276.1:0-10268 GCA_046080625.1 Elainella sp.
TCCCCAGCTGATCCGCCAAAAGCTGTTCTACAAGGGCCGCAAGTTTAGCTTTGAAGTCAACCGTCTGCGGCTGCCCAACCGGGCCGAAGGGGACTGGGAATGCGTGCGGCATCCCGGTGGAGCCCTGGCCGTTCCCGTGACAGCTGAGGGCAAGCTGGTGCTGGTGCGACAATACCGCTTTGCGGCCCAGGGCCGAATTTTGGAATTCCCTGCCGGAACGGTAGAGGCCGACGAAGACCCGGCTACCACGATTCGGCGAGAAATCGAGGAGGAAACCGGCTACCGGGCCGGACAGTGGCAGAGCTTGGGCAAGTTCTTTCTGGCTCCGGGCTATTCCGATGAGGTGATCTACGCCTTTCTGGCCCAGGATCTGGAAAAGCTGGAGACACCGCCCGAGGGAGATGAAGACGAAGATCTGGAGGTGGTTTTGCTGACGCCCCAGGAGCTCGAACAGGCGATCCTGCGGGGTGAACCTGTAGATGCCAAGTCGATCAGCAGCTTCTTCATGGCGCGGCCCCTGCTCGAAGCGTCTAGCTAGGGCTAGGCTTGGGGCGGCCCAGAAGTATGTTGAATTCTGGTTCAAACCAATGCAAAAACCATGCCCACTTTAGAATTCCTGGGCTAAAATGCCTGCGATATGCGAGCATGACCGCAGGAGTGACGGGATGGGCAGACAAGGGTTGGACAAACAAGAGTTGGGCAACCAGAGGATCGACGAGCAGGTTGACGCACAGCCGCATGAACAGCCGCGTAACCAGAGCCGGGGCAGGCAACCCTCTATTTCCAGACCTCGACTCCGATCGGGGCAGCGTTGGCTGCTGGGCTGGGCAGCTGTCCTGCTGTGGGCAGCGATCGGGGCTGGCCCTGGTTTCGGTCAAACCTCTGCCCCTGCTCCGGCCCCCGCTGCTAGCCCCCAAACGCCAGCCCAAGCGGCTGAGGCCCAGCTGTCTCTCGGGTTGAGCTACATTCAGCAGAATCAGGTCGAGCAGGCGATAGCAGCCTTTCAACAGGCCACCCAGCTCAATCCCCAGTCTTCTCCAGCCCACTACAATCTGGGTTTGGCCCTGAGGCAGCAAGGCCAGCTCCAGGCGGCGGCCAGCTCGTTTTACCGGGCGATTCAGGCCGACCCCAGTTTTGCCATGTCCTACGCCAATCTGGGAGCGGCACTGCTGGAAGGCGGCAACCTGCCCCAGGCCCAGGAATACCTACAGCGAGCCATTGAGCTAGAGCCCAATCTGGCCCTAGCCCACTACAACATGGGTCTGGTGCTGCGGCAGCAGGGCTACATGAGCGAGGCGATCA
This sequence comes from Elainella sp., assembly GCA_046080625.1. Classification (GTDB taxonomy): domain Bacteria; phylum Cyanobacteriota; class Cyanobacteriia; order Elainellales; family Elainellaceae; genus Elainella. Next base: position 1,303 of record JBJTUI010000276.1, read on the forward strand.
CCGAGTTCCGTAAGGCGATGAACCTCAGCTCGAACGCGGCAGAACCGGCCTACCATTTGGGACTGCTGTATTTGCAGCAGGGGCAGGTGAGCGATGCAACTGAAACCCTGCAAAAGGCGGTGGCAATCAACCCCAGTTACGCGGAGGCCCACTACAGCCTCGGCACGATCTGGTATGAGCAGGGCAAGCTGGAAGAGGCTCTGAATGCGTTTCGTCGCTCGGCAGAGGCCAACCCCAACTACCCGAATGCCTACTATGGGGCGGGTCTGGTGTTTACCCGACAGGGCAACTACCCAGAGGCCCAGCGGGTGTTGCAATACGCCAAGGATCTGTTTGCCTCGCAGAACAATGAGGCTTGGGCCAACAGTGCCGCCCAACTACTGCAACAGCTACAGGGATCTCTGCCCCGCTAGCAGCCGGATGGGAGCAAGCTGATTTGCCACCCTGAGCGATTGCTGTCCAGGGGAACTGCTGTCAAGATAAAGGCAGACGCTATCCTGGAGATGTCATGCGGCGATTTGCCTCACCTGTTCTCACGCTGGCCCCATTGGCCCCGGTAGCCCGATTGTGGTCTGGGCTGATGATCGGCGGACTGGTCGGGATGCTGTGGGCTACAGGTATCTGTATAAGCATCTGGACGGCTGCACCAGCCTGGGCCGATTGGACGGTGCCCCGCTCGTTTAGCAACGCCGAACTGTCGGGCCAGAACTTTGCGGGCCAAGAGCTTCAGGGTTCCGAAATGTCCAACGCCCATATGGAACGCACCAACTTCGAGGCCGCCGATCTGCGGGGGGCGGTGTTCAGCGCCTCGGTCTTGACCCAGGCCAACCTGCACAGGGCCGACCTGACCAACGCTCTGGCCGACCAAGTCAACTTTAGCGGGGCCGATTTGAGCGATGCTGTGCTGGTGGAGGCGCTGCTGCTACGCTCGACCTTTGACCAGGCCAAAATCACCGGAGCCGACTTCAGTGATGCAATTCTAGACGGGGCTCAGGTGAAGGATCTCTGTCGCTCGGCCAGCGGAGTGAATAGTAAAACCGGAATTGAAACGCGGGAATCCTTAGGGTGTCGGTAAACTAGGGTAAGGCCCAGCAAGAGAAAGGCAATGAAACGAGTTGGCGTGATTGGCGGCGGACAGCTTGCCTGGATGATGGCCCCGGCTGCCCAAAAGCTTGATATGTCGCTGGTCGTGCAGACCCCCCAGGAATCCGACCCGGCGGTTACAGTAGCGAGTCGGGTGGTGCTGGCTGCCGTAGCCGATGCTGCTGCCACCGAGCAGCTAGCCAAGCATTGCGATGTGATTACTTTTGAGAACGAGTTTGTCGATTTGGCGGCCCTGGCAAAACTCGAAGCCCAGGGCGTCTGCTTCTACCCGAAGATTCGCTCCCTCGCGCCCCTGCTCGATAAGCTGGATCAGCGCCAGTTTTTGCAGCAGATTGGCGTCCCCACGCCCCGCTTCACCCCGATTGCCGAAGAACTGAAGCCGCAGCAGCTCTCCCAGTTTGGCTGGCCCACCGTACTCAAAACCCGCCGCCATGGCTACGACGGTCAGGGCACTTTTATCTTGGAGGCCACAGATACGCTGCCTTCCACTTCAACATCAATCCCCTGGCTCCTGGAAGAATATGTGCCGTTTCAATGCGAGCTGGCCGTGATGGCCGCCCGTTCGGCCACAGGCGAGATCGTGATCTATCCGGTGGTGGAAACCCAGCAGGAAGCCCAGGTCTGTCGGCGCGTGTTTGCGACCGGGTTTGAGTCAGCAGCAGACCAGGCGGAGGCAATTGCCTGCCGAATTTTGCAGGCGCTGGACTATGTAGGCGTGATGGGAATTGAATTCTTCCTCACCCGCCAGGGTCTGCTGGTCAACGAGCTAGCCCCCCGCACCCACAACTCCGGCCACTATACGCTGGATGCCTGCGCCACCTCCCAGTTTGAACAACAGCTCCGAGCCGTGGCTGGCTTGCCGCTGGGCAGTCCCGAACTCACCTGCGCTGGAGCAGTTATGGTGAATCTGCTGGGCTATGAGGTGGCGCGCCGCGACTACCAGGAGAAACGTTCTGCCCTCAGCCAAATCCCCAACGCTTCGGTCTACTGGTATGGCAAGACAGCTCGTCCGGGCCGCAAGCTGGGCCACGTCACGGTGCGGCTGGAGGCAGATCAGCTAGATGAGGCCGAACAAATTGCCGAGCAGATCGAGCAACTCTGGTATCCGGCCTTTGAGGACGATGAGGATATTTATCTGGAAGGCTAATGAGCCCCGGCCCTCTGGAAGGCTGCCACTTCTGAAAGGCCGATCAGGCCAGCCGCTACTCGATCAGCGCTTCTACTTTCTGGCGGTAGACCAGAATCGGAAACTGGCGCTGTTGCTCCTTGAGGGCAAACAAAATCACGTTAGAAAGCTCGGGCGAAACCACGGCTCGAATTTCGACGTTGGCCGAATCGTAGTTCTCAACCTCAGTTGCGGCAGCTTCAGCCGCTTGGGGTTGGCCAAACAGCCTGACGCGCTTCACGGCTCCAGAGCTGTTCTGGACCGAATAGCCATAGACCTTGAGGTTCTTCAGCAGTTTTTCAAGGCTGGCCTGGAGGGCAGATTCGGTGAGAATCGTCACCAGAACGGCAGGCTGGATCAGCGAATAGTCCTCAAAGTCAAGCATTAGGGCTGCACAATATAATTCGATTGAATCGGCGGCAACTGGCCGGTTGTCTTGAGCGCCTGATAGAGCATCGCTGCGACCTCGGCTCGGGTAGCAGACTCGTTGGGCCGAAACTGGCTGACGTCGGGATAGTTCACCACCACACCCGCCTGGGTGGCTGCTCCCACGGCAGGTTTGGCCCATTCCGGGATCTGGTCCCGATCTGCCAGAGGCTGGATCGCCGCATTTGGGTCAGCAGGCTTGGGCAGCTGAAACCCGTTGGCTAGGGAGAGCAGCACCTGCATTTTGGTGATCGGCTCAGCGGGCTCGAAGGTCTTGTCGGGATAACCCTTCAGGAAACCGGCCTTGACCGCAGCGTCGATTGGCTGGGCCGCCCAGAACCCAGGCTGCACATCGCTAAAGGGAATTTCCCCCTGACGGGCTCCGCTCAACACCTCGCTCAGCAGCGCCGCATATTGGGCTCGATTGACAGGCTGATCGGGCTGGAAGCTGCCGTCTCCTACGCCTGCAATCATGCCGCGCTTACCCAGTTCGTTGATGAACGGGTAGGCCCAGTAGGTAGTAGGCACGTCTGGAAAGGTGACCGCATTGGCTCCGGCATTGGGCACAACAATGGTGGGAGCCGGGCTAGCTGGGACGGGCGACGGGGCTGGAGGAGCCACCACAATTGGGGCCGGAATCGGCACGGGAACTGCTGGCCGGGGGACAACTGCCGCAGGCGCAGTGGGAGCCGCAGGCGCAGTGATGGTGGGCGCAGCGGGAGCCGCAGTACCGGTGGTCGCCTCGGTAGTGACAGTGGTAGTGTCCGTAGCCGTGGAAGCGGCAGCCGTCGGGCTGGGTGCTCCGGCGCTAGCAGGGCTGGGGCTGGCCGTGATGCCCGGTAGTCCCACGGTGCCCACCTGACCAGAGGGCTCGACTCGGGTGCCCAATAGACCAGATTGGCCGATCCAGGTGCTGGCTCGCTGTCCGAGGGTCCACCAGAGGATAGCCCCGATCGCCGAAAAGGCGACAAACAGGGCAACGAGCTCGTCAAAACCGAGGGGGCTGCGGTCGGAGTCGCGGGTTGGGGGCTGTCCAGACATGGAAATGCACCTTAAAAAACTATGCTTAAAGGTTATCTTACGGGAATTACTGCGGTTGGCAAGCCTTCTCGGCTTAATCTTTGTTGCAACTGGTCGGCCTCCTGCCGGTCGCGAAACAGGCCCACCTGCATCACCACCTGGCCATTGATTGTAGTCAGCAGAGCATTGGGAGCTACAGCTCTCACCTTGTCCTGGAGTTCGGCGCTGTCTGCTACCACAATTACCTGATAGGTTTCCGCCTGGGCCAGGGTGCTGGGGTCGGAGGTAGAGCCAGGTCGTCCGGTGCTGTCGGCCCGATCTGGAGTAGGGCTGGCTGGAGCGACTGGAGTAGGGCTGGCTGGAGCGACTGGGGTCGGGCTGGCTGAACTGGCCGAACCACTAACCGACCCAGAGGCGGTTTGGCGAGGCGGCATCGGTGGCAAGGGGCGACTGGCCCGAGGAGGCAGGGGCGGCAAAGGCCGGGTTGAAGGAGCGGGAGCCGCAGGCCCACCGGCAGGCCCCGGCAAAATCGTGCTGAGGCTGGGGGGAGCAGAGGGGGAGAGCGGTGCAGTGGCCGAGGGCGCTGCCGGAGCGCTTTGGGGACTCTGGGGGGATTGGGGCGTCAGCGGCGGCAGGGCGGGCGAGGCACCGGGCGGCAGGGAAGGCACTGGGATGATCGAGTCGGGGGCTGATCCATTCGTCGGACTCGGTGGATTCAAACCGGGATTGGTCGGAGCCCCAGCAGGATTGGTGGCAGGGTTGGACAGCGACGGCAGCGGACGGCGGCTTCCCCCTCGACGCACCGTAGCCACGGTTTCAATCGGAGCATCGTAGGTCAGGTAGACATGGCCCACGGGCCGACCGTTGAAGGCCCGCCGCGTCAGCCGCCAGCCAGGATTCAAAATAATCCGACTGAAGCCACTCGGCATCCCGTAGGTGCGGCCAATCTCAACCTGAACATCGCGCTGGGTATTTGAGGCCGCAATCAAAACCAGGTCGTTGGCTTCTGGCACAATTCGCAGGCTGTATTGCAACGCCTGATCCTGGCCTGCTGCCCGCACCGAGAACCCGTTGCTGTCTACAATCCGGTTGCAGATGCCGGTAAAGTCGAAATTCAGCAGCAGGGGGTCAACATTAGAAGGATTGCTGCCCGTTTCGCTCCAGCAGGGTTGGCTATCCTTGATCTGTTCCAAAATCAGCAGCTTGTAACCCAACTCGCCGCCCGGAGCTGCCAAGACAATAAACCGGGACTGATCGATTTCCTGCTGGTCAAACTGGGCTGCTCTTGCGGGTGGGGCAAAGCTTGCCAACCCCAGTCCCAATGCAGCCATCGCTGCAAAATGCCTCCAAAACGCAATTCTCATCTGTGAATACCTGGTGGAAAGTGTGAGTCAAGAATCAGGGTGATCGAAATATTAAGCGATAGCTGCTGATTCAGAGCAAGCAAAATATCGAACCGGAGCATCGAGCGTAGAGCACCTGTGACAGTCTTGCTGCCAAACAAATCCAGACAAAATCACGGTCTATGTCTAGCAGCCTCCAGAGCCCAAAACCAAAGAGCCCAAAATCCAACCGGCGCAGCCCAGACAAATCCTCATTCAGTTGATCAAACCGTTGAGAATACAGCGCTGATCACGCTGATGAGAATCTGCCCACGGTGCGCCCTGAGAGCTGTAGTCGCCTCTCAAATCGGCCCCTCAAGTCGGCCTCTTGAGCCGAGCGATCGGTTAAATCTAGTGACTGGCAAACTCAGGACTGGAGTTCCAGACTGGCTGCGGCAGAAGCGTTCTCCAGCTATGTAGTTAAGCACAGGCTTTCCCCGCGAACAAGAGGATCGCAGGAGATTCCAGGCATATCTTCTAGGGGCGGTGCGACTAAAATCTCAAACAGAGCTTTGGTTGTTCCGGTTCTAGCTTCAGCCCCTACCCGGCCAGGCTCTGTTGCTGGGGGAGATTTAGATTGGTCGATTAGAGTTGAATCAGGATCGAGGTGTTCTACTAGCGCGCTTGATTAACAGCCCCTTCACAACTCCTTTATAGATAGCCCTGTTTATAGAGAGTCAAGATCCAATGCAGCCGAAATTTACGCTTCCTCTCGTGTTCGCCAGTATGCTGCTTGCCGCCGGGTTTGTGGCCCACATCCTTCAGGACCGCAATCGCGTCCATGAACTGACGATCGCAACTGGCAGCCCCGATGGCGAGTATTTTGCGTTTGCCAAAGCCCTGGAAACCGTGGTCGAACGCCGGAACCCCGATATTCAAATCACCGTGTCGGCCTCCGCCGGGGCGCAAGAAAATCTAGACTGGCTGGATCAAGACAAGGCCCAGCTGGCGATTGTGCAGAGCGATACTCCCAGCCGTCCCACCGCCCAGGCCGTGGCGTTTCTGTTTCCCGAGGTGTTTCATCTGGTGGCCAGAGCCAACAGCGGCATCGACAGCTTTGACGATCTGCGGGGCAAGCGGGTCGCCCTGATGCCCAAGGGCAGCGGTTCCTACAATCTGTTTTGGCGACTGAGCGAGCATTATCAGCTGACGCCGACCGACTTCACACCCTTGACCATGTCGCCCCAGGAAGCCTACGACGCCCTGCGTCAGGGCCGAGTCGAGGCGCTGTTTCGGGTAATGGCCTTGGGCAATCCCGCCATGAGCAATTTGCTGCGCGACACCCGAGCCAGCCTGGTGCCAATTGACCAGATCGAGTCACTGCGCCTGTCCCTGCCCTACCTGGAAGCCTCCACGATTCCCAAGGGCACTTACGACGGCGGTAGCCCTATCCCGCCCGCTACCCTGCCGGTCGTGAGCGTCCGGGCCATTTTAATCAGCCGGGAAGACGTAGACCCCACCGTTGTCCAGGAAATCACCCGCACCCTGTTCGATTTTCGCAACGAGCTGGTGGCCATCCATCCCCGAGCGGCTAGTATGCGGCTACCCGATGCGGGCGAGAACCTGGGGCTGCCGCTGCATCCCGGAGCTCAGGCTTTCTATAACCAGGATCGGCCCAATTTTTTGGTCGAATACGCCGATTCCCTGGGGCTGCTGTTTTCGGTGGGCGCGGTGGCGCTGTCGGGCCTGTGGCAGCTGCGGCTCTGGCTAGAAGGCCGCCAGAAGAACCGGGCCGATATGTATAACCAGGAGATTCTGGCCCTGATCGATCAAATCCAGCAGACCGACGACATCGTTGAGCTGCAAAAGATCCGGCAGCAGCTGTTCAAGATCCTGCGGGCCGTGGTTACCGATCTGGACATCGACCGAATTTCACCCGAATCCTTCCAATCGTTCACCTTCCCCTGGGAGATCGCGGTCAATACCCTGCGACATCAGGAGATGATGCTGACCAATCGGGATTTGCTGGCCTCTAAGAAGACCTGAAGTCACCCTTTTCGGATCTGGGGTAGAGCCAGTCTGAGGCCGACAGCCCACGATTCTGGCCCCGATATTCTGTTTAAGTCAGCAGGGCTACAGCCCCAGAGTCAGTTAAGAATTGAAAAATCTATCTCTAGAGGGGCTCAAAAGAATTGCGATTCAATCTGACAAACGGTAAAATTAGATACATGAAATAAACAAGGTTTCGTTCATCTCTTCTTGCCTGCTCTATGATTTGGCTAATCTGGGCTAGCTGAGAAGAGACGGAAGTAGGGGATTCACCTGAAGGAACGCGCCATTCTCCCTCATCCTTCATAGACCTCCAGGAGTGAATACAATGCAGCTTTCCTATCGTGGCGTGCGCTATAGCCAGCTTAAAGAGTCTATGGACGGCTCTCCCAGCCCAATTGAAATGGTTGATAGCGGCATTGAAGGGCACTATCGCGGCCATACCTACCACTTTACCTATCCTCGGCATCTCTCACCTGCGGCTGCACTTCAGCCCGTTCGTCGGCTTTGCTACCGGGGAGCCGCCTACGGCACAACCGCCGCAGGTATTCGCTCCTATACGCCCGCTGCGCCTTTGCGTCCGGTTTCACGTCCGATGCAGCCCGTGACTGAGCTAAGCAGCGCTAGAGCTAGCCGAGCAGAAGCTTCGGTCGGGCTAACAACCCGCGCCGTTAATCTGGCAGCCAAAGAGTACAATAACATCCATCAGCGCTACATCCAGGAGCGGTTACAGCACCGGATCGATGTTGCTCGAGCTCAAGGCAATCAGCATCTGTTGCAAATGCTGGAGCGTGAGATGCAGCAGGTAGGCTAATGGACTACAGGCTCTCTGAAGAACAATAGTCTAAGCGCATCTGAAGAACAATAGTCTAAGCGCAATAGTCTAAAGATAGAGAACCCTGGATGCCCAAATCCGGGGTTCTCTGGTGTTCAACTGATTTTCTGGTTTTACCTGAGGTGGGGCCTGCAAAACTGGAATTGTGAACCTGGAACTGCCCCAACACCCCGGGCCAAACCCCCTAGAATGGAAGCAGGGAAACGTTAAGAACTGTATAGGCAGATAGACAGATAACATGGCAGATCAGTTATTGCGGGCAACAGCAGCGGGTGGCGGCATTCGGCTTGTTGGCGTCATTACTACAAAGCTGACGGAAGAGGCGCGGCAGCGGCACCAGCTCTCCTACGTGGCGACGGCAGCTCTGGGGCGCACCATGGCAGGCGGACTGTTGTTGGCCTCAAGCATGAAGCGAGCCGAAGCCCGGATCAATTTGCGAATCAAGGGCGATGGGCCACTGGGCGGGCTGCTGGTGGATGCGGGCACCGACGGCACCGTGCGAGGCTATGTCGATCGCCCGGAGGTGGAACTACCGCCCAACGCCAAGGGCAAGCTGGACGTGGGAGGCGCAATTGGCAGCGGCTATCTCTACGCCGTGCGCGACGTGGGCTACGGCTACCCCTATTCCAGTACCGTTGAGCTGGTTTCAGGCGAAATTGGCGATGACCTGACCCATTACCTCGCTACCTCGGAGCAGACGCCTTCGGCCTTGGTGCTAGGGGTGTTTGTCAGCAAAGCTGGCGTCACGGCAGCAGGTGGGCTGTTGGTCCAGGTGTTGCCCAAGGCTGCTCGCGACGAAGCGCTGGTCGAAAAACTGGAGTCTCGCCTCAGTACCCTGACCGGATTCACACCGCTGCTGCAAGCTGGTAAAACCCTGCCCCAGATCTTCGAAGACCTGGTAGGGGATATGGATCTGGAGATTCTGCCCGAAACCCAGCTGGTGCGGTTCCAGTGCAACTGCTCGTTTGATCGCGTCCTGGGAGCCCTGAAAATTTTGGGCGAGGCCGAGCTGCGCGACATGATTGAGAAAGACAACGGCGCAGAA
>JBJTUI010000277.1:0-5813 GCA_046080625.1 Elainella sp.
TGATCGGCACCCTACGCTGCGAGGGCGGCTGCACCACCTATGTGATTGTCACCCACCAGGACAGCACGATTCGGCGCACGGCCCAGCGGGTGGTCTTTCTCTATCATGGAAAAGTTCAGTGGGAAGGCACAATCGATCAGATCGATAGCACCGATCACCCAATGGTGCGACAATTCTTTAGCGGTCGAACCGAAGGCCCGATTTATGTCACGGGCTGATCGGCATTCCTTTCTGCATCCCCTTGTGAGGCGTTGTCATGCGATCGAGAACCGTTCGTGAGGGCTCCGTGGGCCTGCTGATTCTATTGGGCCTAGCCGTGTTTGGCGGGTTATTCCTGTGGCTGCGGGATTGGAGACTGGGGCAGCGCAGCTATCAGGCAACCATTCGGTTTGCCAACGCCGAGGGCATGCAGGTTGGGACACCCGTGCTCTATCGGGGCGTAGTAGCGGGCAAGGTTTCGGCCCTGCGGCTGAGCGCCAACTATGCTGAAGTGGATGTGCGGATTTCGCCTGCCTCGATCATCATCCCGAAGGATGTCCTGATTGAGTCGCGGCAGTCGGGTTTGGTGGGTGAAACCTTCATCAACGTCACCCCCAACATTGAGTTGACTGACGCGGGCTCCCTGCGAGGGCCGCTCTCAAGCCAGTGCGACGAAAATTTGATCATCTGCAACGGTAGCTACCTGGAAGGGTCAACTAGTGTCACCTTCACGGAACTGCTCGGCTCGGTGATTCGCTTCACCAACCTGTTCTCCAGCCCAGAATTTTTTACCAACGTTCAAACCCTCACCCGCAATTTTGCCTCTGCTGCCGAGGGGGTTGATACGCTGGCGGGAGAAGTCACCGTGCTGTCAAAATCCGTGCGGAGCGAACTGGGCACCCTGTCCGATTCTGCTGCGGGCTCGGCTAACTCAATTGGACGGGCTGCTGACCAGATTGGCGCAACCGCAAATCAGTTTGGCCTGACGGCAGTGGAGCTGCAAACCCTGATCGCCAGCAATCGCACCACCCTGGTGAGCACCCTGGACAACATCAACCAGACCGTGCTGGGAGTACAGTCGATTGTGGCAACCCTGGCACCCGCGATCAACGACGGCGAATTTGTCAGCAATCTCGAAACGCTCTCGGCCAATGCGGCGGAAGCGTCGGCGAATCTGCGCAATTTCTCGTCGCTGGTTGGCACCTCCGAAAACATGCTGCTGCTGCAACAAACCCTGGATTCGGCCCGGGCCACCTTCCAGAACGCCCAGAAGATTACCTCCGATCTGGATCAGTTGACGGGCGATCCGGCCTTCCGCGACAATATTCAGCGTCTAGTGAACGGGCTGGGCCGACTCGTTTCCTCAACCCAGGAGCTTCAGCAAAGCGCCCAACTTGCCCAAATGCTGGCCCCCAGCGAACTGCTGCTCGACAGCCCAACCCTGGCCGATCAGGTGGGCTTGACCGCAAATAGCGCTCCTCGGCCAGCAACCCCCACTGCTCCTGTCCCTAATCCTGCTCCTGGCAATCCTGTCCCGATCAATCTGGCCAACAAACAACAGCCCCAGGTTGAGCTAAAAACCCTGTCGGATTTGGATCGACTCATCCAATCGCTGCCAGCGACGGGATTGCCTGAAGCACACCCTTAAACAGGGCCATGCCGTCCGTATTGGCTGCTGTGCCCAAGCCAGCGTCGGCAGCTCGTTCCGGGTGGGGCATCAGCCCTAATACATTGCCCTGCCGATTACAGAGTCCGGCGATGCTATTAAGCGAACCGTTGGGGTTGCCGCCACTGGTAATTTGGCCGCTGGGTTCGCAGTAGCGGAACAGGACTTGGTTATGGGCTTCCAGTTCGGCCAGGGTTTCGGGTGAGGCGTAGTAGCAGCCCTCGCCGTGGGCAATCGGCAGCGTGATCACCTGGCCCTTCTGGTATTGCTGAGTCCAGGGCAGATCGGTGCGCTCAACCCGCAGCGGCACTCGGTCGCAAATAAAATGTAAATCCCGATTGCGCATCAGGGCACCAGGCAGCAGACCACATTCGGTCAACACCTGAAAGCCATTGCAGATGCCCAACACCAGCTTGCCCTGCTCGGCATGGCGCACCGTCGCCTGAATGGCCGGGGAAAAGCGGGCAATCGCACCGCAGCGCAAATAGTCTCCGTAGCTGAAGCCGCCTGGAATAATCACCACATCCAGATCGGACAGGTCGCTGTCTTCGTGCCAGACCATTCGGGTGGGCTGATGCAGCAGGTCGCGCACCACCATCGCCGCGTCGCGGTCGCAGTTTGACCCCGGAAACACAATTACACCAAATTTCATGCCTAGCCCTCCGGCAAATCCGAATTCCACTGCCTCCTATTATCGTACCGGTTATAGCAAAGCTCTTCAGCTAGCGGGGCATTTGATCCAGGTTGGGCCGCACCTTCACCCGCACCGCAATTGCTGTGATATTGTCGTGGCCGTTGTGCTGGTTGGCCAGCTCGATTAAAGAATTGACGCCCTGCTCCAGATTGCTGCGCTGATCCAGCAACGGCTCTAGATGGGTTTGCCAGTGGGTTTCTAGCAGGTCATTGTCCGATAGCCCATCAGAACAGAGCAGCAAAATTCCGTCTTCATTGAGCTCTAGAAACTTGATATCGGGGTTGAGAAAGTTTTCGTCTCGGGGGCCAAGCGCCTGGGTGAGCTGGTAGGCATCTGGTCGGGCATAGGCCAGGGCTGGCTCGACGCCGCGTTGAATCTCACGCTGGCCGACTTCGTGATCGGTCGTCATCTGCTGTAGCCCGCGCCTGCGGCTGAGTCGGTAGAGGCGACTGTCGCCCACATGGACAATCGCTGCTTCCGCATCCTGAATTAGCAGCAGCACCAGCGTGGTTCCCATCCGGCCACTGCCAGCGCTGGAATTCTGCTGATTCTGGTCAAAGATGTTGCGGTTGGCCAGCTGAACGGCAGCCCGAATAGTTTCCTCGCTCGGCAACTTGTCCTGCCAATGTTCGGCGAAGTAGGCTTGCAGGGTTTCTACGGCAAGAGCACTCGCCACTTCGCCGCTGGCGTGTCCCCCCATGCCGTCACAGAGAATGTACAAGCCCTTGGCCTGGACAGCCCGGCCCTGGGGTGATTCCTTTTTATGCAGCTCCGTCTGGATGCTGAAACAGTCTTCGTTATGGGTGCGCTGACGACCAATATCGGTGCGGCCTGCGTCTTCCAGGCTGACCAACCGCATGGCCAGCACCACGGTCGGCAGATCGTCGCTGGTTTCTTCGTCGTCATCGACTAAGCCAGCGGCAGGAGAGGGATGCTCAGGACTCAGGCCAGCGGATTCGGGCAGTAGGTCCTGGGTTGTTTCGGTAGAAGAATCCTGGGGATGGGAGGAGGCCATGGGTACTCCTGGTGGGGGGGCAACGGCTTGCAGGGTGGCTGCAATTGCTTCGATGCGGAGGCGCAGGTCGTCGGGCGTAGCAATCGCCCCAAGTTTGAGATCGACACAGAGGCGGGCCAGTTCGGCGTTTTGAGTACGCTGGGACCGGTGCAAGATCTGCTGCCAAACCTGGCTCAGCTGAGACAAACTAGCTGGCTGCTCGGGCCGATCGGTATAGAGGCGCTGGAGGCAGAGCAGCTGGTCCTCGTCTACCCGTAGATTATTTAACTCTAGCAAACTGCGGCAGCACTGCTGTTCAGCCAGGGCAACCCAAAGCTCAACCATCTGGCGCAGCCAGTGCAGACTTTGCAGGGGTTCAGTCGCCTCGTCTCGCCAGAGATCTTCCAGGAGCGGCAGATGGGAGCGATCCTCTAGAAGCAGGACGGCAAACTGCTGCTGCTGCCAGGCGTCGTGCAGGTGGGGCAGGGGCAGCAGCGGAAATTGGTTTTGTAAGGTTAGGTAAGATTCTGCAATCGCCGGAATCAGGGCAACGGTGGTTTCGGTTGGCTCACTGGCGGTTTGCAGCGCCAAATTAGTGACGCGCAGCGGCTGATGATCCAACACCCGCACTTCGATTTCGGCTTCCGGGACCAGCTGTTGCGGTAGCGGCTCTAAAAGCTGATAGCGCTGGGCGATATCCAGAAACTTGCCCATCGGCGCAGTCAACACCGAAGCTTCAGAAAAATAGGGAGCTCCATCAGCATGGCTCGACCGCGAAACAGAGCCAGCCGGAACAGAACGCACCTGGCTTCTAAGCGGCACCAGCAGAGTTTTCCAGGTGGTGCCCGTCATCGCATGGCACTGCTGACAATATTCTGAGCTGAAGGCGACCAGGGTGCCGCAGACCGGGCATTCTTTCTCGACCAGAGATGTGCCGCAGCGCTGGCAAAATTTATGGGTTTCTGGATTGTCAAACTGACAGTGGGGACAAACAAACATCTAGCAGCTTCCTCAACTCCGGCGATAGGGCTGGAGGTTCAAATCCCTACGACCATGCGGTGAGCCGCCGAGATTCTACTTGTACAGGGTACACGATTGGTCTGGGAGTCTACCATTGGTGTGACCCCTCCCAGCGTACCCACAACCCCAGCCCAATTCGCAAGTGCTTGAGCCGATCTTTAAGATTTCTAGATAGTAGCACCCCCATTCAGACCAGGGGGCTTGAGACAGCAAGCCTTGGGCCAGCAGATAGTTAGCCAGACAGTAGGGCCAGCAGACGACGAGACTGAGGGCCAGTAGATAGTTAGCCAGCAAGACAGTAGGGTCTAGCAGATGATGAGCCTTTATACAGGCGGTTCCTGCTCGGCGACTGGCTCCTGAGGCAGCTCTGTCTGTTGATCAACCTGCTGGTCAACCTGTTGGTCAGTTGGGGCGGCTGTCGGTTCGGGGACTGCTTCTACAGGCGGTGCTACCGCTTCGGGTGCTGGAGCTACAGGTGTAATGGGGGCAGCCGGAGCCAGTGGGGCTGTCAGGGGTGCAGTGGGCGCGGTTGGAGCTCCGGGCGCAACGCCATTGACCGGACTAGGCGCAACTTGCGGCATTCCAGAGCCACTCGGTGTAATCGTAGGCGGGGCAACCTGGGCGGGTGGCGATGCTACTGGGCTGGGAGCCATCATCGGCTGACCGCCAAAATGTTCATAGACTACAGCAGCAATCTGACGAATCAGATCCTGAGCGCGGCCATCGTTATGGGGGCGTTTAACTACGACGGCGATGCCATAGCGGCGACCGCTGGGCAGATCGACCACACCCACATCGCCCACTAGAGAACCGATGTCGCCAGTTTTGTGGGCTACGGTTGAACCGGGCGATATAACGCTGGGCAGCAGTGTGTCGGTGACGGTGCGACGCATAATGTCGAAGGTGCGATCGCGCGATTTCATCGACAGCAGCTTGCCATCGTTGAGCAGGGCCAGCAGACTCACAAGCTCCTTTGGCGAAGTTGTATTCAACCCTTCCAGATCGGGCAGGGGTTTGCGCAGCAGGGTTTGCTGGAGTCCCCATTGGCGAAAGCGCTGGTTCAGGACTTCGCTGCCGCCCAGCCGTCGGATGATCATATTAGTAGCGGTATTGTCGCTGGTGATGATCATATTGGTGGCCGTATCGAGAGCCGTAAATTGGGTACCCGGACCTGCATCCTGCATATCACCCGACCCTGCGGCTATGTCAGCCTGCTGTAGCGACAGCGTCTCGTCTAGCTTGATTTTTCCGGCGTCAACGTCTTGAAAAAAGGCGATCAGGATCGGCAGTTTGATCATGCTGGCCGAAGAGAAAGCCGTACTGCCGTTGAAGCTAAGGTAGTTACCGTTGTCAAAATCCATCAGGAAAACGCCCGGCACCAGATCGGTCAGATCGCGAGTTAAGGGCGTTACCTTTGCTACCAGATCGGTCATCTCCCGGCCTATGCGGACGCTGGAGAT
>JBJTUI010000278.1:0-21949 GCA_046080625.1 Elainella sp.
CAACCGCGAGCTGCAGGCAGACATTGCCGCCAAGGAGAGCCAGTTGGCCAACCAGGCCGATGCCCAAAAGCAGATTGCTGAGGCCAAGACCAGGCTGCAATCGGCCCAACAGCTCCAAGCCGACGTGCGCAGCTTGTTTGCGTCGGAGGACAGCCTCAACACCCTGCTGCTGGATGTGAACGAGCGGGTGCAGTCCGTCAATGCGGGCATCACCGACCCGGCCAAGCGGGCAACGCTGTCCCGGTTTGACTTGAACACTGAAGAGTCGGGCGTAATTAATGACAGTTCGCTGGGGACCGAGGTGAACAACAAGCTAGAGCGCCGCGTCTACGATGTGGAAATCAAGGGCACCTATCCCCAGACCCAGTCGATCATTCGCAACATTGAGCGGTTGCAGCCGCTGTTGGTCGTCTCTGGCTTCAATTCCACGCTGGAACAATCGACCCAGAAGATCGTGCTGGACAACCAGGGGCGACTGGCTCCAGCCCAACAGCCCGACACGCGAATTACCACAGCTTTCAAACTCCAGGCCCTAGTCCCGGTCGATGAAACCCAGCCGTCTCCAGCGGCTAGCCCGGCCCCGGCCCAGTAGATGGGCCTCCAGCTGAACGCGATCCTGCCGCTGCTTGGCCTCGATCTGGCTGTTAGCGTCTGGCTACCTAGCATTAGGTCTGATTTGTACTTCTCCTCACCTGGCCTACAGGGTAAGTCCTGTTGCTGGTGGGGGTGGTTTGCCGTGGCTTTTCTGGAGGATCTGCTGATCCAGACTTCCAGGGAACTTATCGGAAAGCAGGTTCGGGGATAGAACTGCCCTTGAGTAGAGCTGTACGGTTCCAAGACTCTCCAACTGCCCAGAACTCTTTAACCGAGATTGAGATTACGAGATTAGGGTGCGAGCTTGGCTGGGATTGGCTTACAGATTGAGCAGCATTTGATTACATTTGGTTAAATTCTGCCGGTTTGGGGAATTAAATGTGTATCGAGAGAAAAAATGCGCTATATATAGCGAATGAATTTAGTATAGATGGAATAAGGCGCTATATATGACACTGGTCTTTTAGTTAGAGTGGCTCAGGCTTAGGTAAACCCGATCTCGATCGATAAGGAGGAGTGAACCGTGAAACGGTTTCTTGGATTCGGTAGCTTTATTAGCGGTGCAGCCCTGATCTTGTCGGCCCAGGCCGCTCAGGCCGCAGCAACGCAGATTAAGAATGTGCAGGTCAAACCGTCTGGCAACGGATTTGAAGTGGTTTTGGAAACCAACGAGGGCGAGCGGCCTCAGGTCTTTACCGTGAATCGAGGCAATGCGCTGATTGCCGATCTGGTGAATACGGAACTCCAGCTTCCAGAAGGCAAAAGCTTCGAAAAATCCAACCCTTCCCCTGGAATTCGATCGGTCACGGTCGCCCAGCTCGATGATAATAGCGTTCGGGTGACGGTAAATGGCGACAGAAACGCGCCCGTTGGACAGGTCAGCCAGGGCGATAGCGGCATTGTCCTGAACGTCAGCCATGCTGCTGGTCAGTCAGCCAATAGTCAATCAGCTAATAATCAGTCAGCCAGTCGGCCATCTAACCAGTCGGCCCGATCTACGGCTAGTCGAGGCGGAAATGCGCCGGTTCAGGTGGCCCAGGCCAGTCGGGGAGATGTGATGGTTCCCAATCCCCAGATCACGATCGATGGTGTGCCTGCTGTGGACGGACTGCCGGAATATTCACCGCCGCTGGTGCCCCGGGCTGTTGCGCCACCCCTAGGCGACATCTCGGTTTCCAATGTCGAGTCTTCGCCATCTGAAGTTTCCCTGGGTTCGAATGAAGTCGTACCCCGTCTGGTGTTGCGCGACGCGCCCGCTCGGGATGTGCTGTCCTTGTTGGCCAGGGCCGCAGGGATGAACGTCGCCTACATCAACGCCACGCCCACCGAAGAAGAGGCAGCCCAGGGCGGAGGGGCTCCGACTGCGGGGCAAGACGTGCGGATTTCGCTGGATATCGAGAATGAGCCGGTCGAGAACGTGTTTAACTACGTGCTGCGGGTGGCGGGTCTAGAAGCGAACCGGGTGGGGCGCACGATTTTTGTCGGTCCCCGTTTGCCTGACTCAGCCCGCAACGTGATTACCCGCACCCTGCGGATGAACCAGGTTTCGGCCCTGTCGGCTTCGACCTATCTGGCTACCCTGGGAGCTGAAACGCGCCAGTTCATTCCAGAACGCACTCGCACCGAAACCGTCACCGAGGGCGGCGTCACCCGCACCACCCAGGAGATTGACCCAGCCGAAATTCAAACCTATTCGGTGCCGCCTGGCTCTGGGCCTTCGCTGCTGCAAAACCTCTCTGTCGCAGCTGATCAGCGGCTGAATTCTGTCACCCTGGTGGGTGAACCGCGCAAGATCCAGATTGCCGAGGCGATGCTGGCCCAGCTCGATCTGCGGCAGCGGCAGGTGGCCGTCAACGTCAAGATTGTCGATGTCAACCTGCTGGCCACGGAAGATTTCAGCACCAGCTTTTCCTGGGGGGATGGCGATTTCTTTGGCGTGATCGACCAGGGGGCCGCCGTGCTGAATTTGGGCCGCTATACGCCGCCCTCTGCCGGACAGGTCAGAGATAGCCTGAACAATCCGCCGATTATCCCCAATCCCTATGAGGGAGACCAGCCGTTCCTCGATCCGAGCGACCGAATCACGGTTCCCGGCAACGGCACGATTCTGCCCAACGGCACCTTTGTGCCCAACACGTCGGAAAGCATTGCACCCTCTCGCCCGCTGGGCAACAACGGCAACCCGCTCAACCCGGGCATCATCGAATTTGACCCTGGTGAGCCAACTGTGATTACTCGGGATGCCGACGGCAACCTGACGGTTTCGGCAGGCACCCAGCCCGAAATCACCAGCGCTCTGCCCAGCCTGTTCCAGTATCCTCAGCGATTCCTGGCCCAGTTACAGGCCCAGATCGTCAGCGGTAACGCCAAGGTGTTGACCGATCCAACCCTGGTGGTTCAGGAAGGTGAGACGGCCAACGTCAACCTGGGCCAGGAGGTTGTGTCTCAGGTGGATAGCGAAGTGGTGCCGGTCGAGGGCGGCGGTCAGCCGATCGTTAGCCAGACGATTCAAAAAGTGGTGGCCGGACTACAGATGGCGGTTGAAGTCGAGCGCGTGGATGACAATGGCTTTGTGACGCTGCGGATTCAGCCGACCGTGACCGCACCAGTCCAAACCCGTGAGGTCGGGGACTTTGGCGGGGAAGTGACGCTACTCTCGGTGCGGCAGGTACAAACGGGCCGCATCCGGCTGCGCGACAGCCAGACCCTGATCGTGTCGGGAATTATCCAGGAAACCGACCGAACCAGCGTTACGAAAGTGCCGATTCTGGGCGATATCCCGATTCTGGGAGCCCTGTTTAGAAGCACGAATCGCGAAAACAGCCGCCAGGAAGTGATTGCCCTGGTGACACCCAACGTGCTAGACGATTCCGATTTCTCGAACTTTGGCTACCGCTATGCCCCCAGCCGCGAAGTGCAGGAAATCTTGCAGCGGCGCGGGGTACAGGTGCCCTAAAGCAGCGAGCAGAAGCCTGATCCATCGCGCTCCACGGGCTTCTGCTGCATAGGTTGGGATGGTGCTGGTAGGGATATGTAGGGTAATGACTGTGGTCTGGTTGCCCTGCTGTCCCTACTTTTATTCTTTCTGGTGTGTTGGATGGACATCAGCTGAAGATGATGATTGGAACGGATTGAAGATATCAGAGAGTCTGTTGGCGGTGCTGAGAGATACCGTTGCGGCGGGGAAGTTGGAATTCCAGCAGTCGCATCGGCGTTTGTCGGGAGAAATCATAGCTGATGCACTGCGTATACGGCGAAGACTATTGAAAATAATCACCGGTTCTTTTTGGGAAAACTGCTGCGGGGTAGCAGCGTAGATGCTCTCGCCTAGAGCGTTGGCAGCCCCAATTAGCGCCAATTGCCTAATCAGGGCTGCGTTACATTCTGCAATATTTCTGCGCTGGCCAGGGCAAATATGGCCGTTCGGCCTGAGTACAACTGCTTAAGCGGCCCTGGTTTAACTGAATTTTTTGAGAAAAATCCCTCAAATCTAGATAAATTACAGCTTTTGCCGATCCATATTGCAAAGCTTACCCTTAGAATAAAACATTGAAAATCTGAGCTTGACTGGGTTTCAGCGATTTGGGCGATTTGGATCAAGAATTGTCCTTAACCAGCTCACCCTGAAGCAGATCCGGTTGACTCAAATTTGGTTAGGCTTGCTTTGAATTCACGCCCTGCGAATTCGCAGTAAATTCACCGCGAATTCATTTTAGTTGCCGACTGTGACGACATTGCCCCAATAGTGCGACAACAGTGCGGCAGCAGTGCAACAACAGTGCGACAACATCTCTCTACAACAATCGCTAAGGAGAAAACCCATGAATAAAGGTGAATTAATCGATAAGGTCGCGGACAAGGCCAGCGTCACCAAAAAACAGGCCGATGCTGTACTCACCGCTGCAATTGACGCGATTATGGAGGCTGTTTCCCAGGGCGAGAAAGTGACGCTCGTTGGGTTTGGCTTGTTTGAACCACGCGAGCGCAAAGAGCGAGAGGGCCGCAATCCCAAAACTGGCGAGGCCATGCAGATTCCGGCCACCAAGGTACCTGCCTTCTCGGCTGGTAAACTCTTTAAGGACAAAGTAGCGGAGTAGACGTGCAGGCAGACCGGTCGCATCGACCTACCCACGGGGGCAATCTGGTTTGGGCGGCAGACTTGGCGGGCTGTCCTGCGGCTGCAATTCTCGATTTTTCTGCCAGTATCAACCCCCTGGGTCCTCCCCAGTCGGCCCTGGAGGCGATTCAGGCCCATCTGACGGAGTTGAGGCATTACCCCGACCCCGACTACCGGGAGCTGCGGCAGGTGTTGAGCCAACAGCACAACCTG
Source organism: Elainella sp. (assembly GCA_046080625.1). Lineage (GTDB taxonomy): Bacteria > Cyanobacteriota > Cyanobacteriia > Elainellales > Elainellaceae > Elainella. Next base: position 4,925 of record JBJTUI010000278.1, read on the forward strand.
TCGCCCGAGTGGGTGATGCCTGGCAACGGGGCCGCAGAGCTCCTGACCTGGGCCAGCCGCGATTTGGCCAAGCAGGCTGCTACCTATCTGCTCACCCCGGCCTTCAGCGACTATTTCCGCGCTCTCAAAAGCTTCGGGGCCAAGCTGACAGCCCAGCCGCTGAAGCTGCAGGCTGACGCACCGCACCTGCTGATTCCGGCTCCGCCCGGTTCGGGCCTGCTGCTGAACAATCCCCACAACCCCAGCGGACGGCTGTTCCCTAAAACCGCGCTGCTGCCCCTGCTTCACCAGTTTGCCCTGGTGGTAATCGACGAAGCTTTTATGGATTTTTTGCCGCCCGATCAGCAGCAGAGCCTGATCGATTGGGTGCCGCGATATCCCAACCTGGTGATTCTGCGGTCGCTCACCAAGTTCTATAGTCTGCCCGGCCTGCGGCTCGGCTACGCGATTGCCCACCCCGACCGGCTGGCCCGCTGGCAAACCTGGCGCGATCCCTGGTCGGTGAACAGCCTGGCCGCAGCGGCTGGCGTGGCAATTCTGCAAGACCAAGCTTTTCAACAGCAAACCTGGGACTGGCTGCCCCCGGCCCGCCAGCAGCTGATGGCCAGACTGGCCGCCCTGCCCGGCTTGGCTCCCCTGCCCAGCAGCGCCAACTTTTTGCTGGTGCAGTGTCAGGGTGGTGAAAACTCTGCTTCGGGGCTTTCGGGTCCCGATTTGCAGCAGCGCCTGCTCAAGTCCAGCCAGATTTTGATTCGCGACTGCCTCAGCTTCCCCGAACTGGGCGAGGCGTTTTTTCGGGTAGCGGTGCGCCAGCAGGTCGAAAATCAGCGGCTCCTGGACGGGCTGGCGGCAGCTCTGGCCAACGGCGCTCCAGCAGGTCGGGGCGACGAGTAGCGATATGACAGTTGACTACGATCTGATTGTTGTGGGCAATGGGTCAGTGGGCCGCTATGCAGCGCTGCGAGCCAGCCAGACCGGAGCCAGAGTTGCCCTGGTGATTGCCCGCGAGCCGCAGGACTTGGAGCAGTCGGTTCGCTCTAGCCTCTTGGCCCAGCTCAACCGCAGACTGGGGCAGCAGGGCTGGCTACAGCAGTGGAACAAAATTCCCTCGGGGCAGGACTTCCAGCTAGATTGGCCCCAAATTCGCACCAGGGTCAAAACTTTGACCGAAACGCTAGACGGCTCGACCGTTCTGCCTGACTCTTTAGCTCACCTGACGGCGGCTGGGGTGGATGTGGTTCAGGCTCCAGCTGAGTTTCGCCAGCGGCCCCGGCTGAGTCTGTTGGCCGAGCGACTGCTGCGATCCAGAGCCTACCTGCTGACGCCCTTCCCCCGGCCTGTGGTGCCGCCCATTCCGGGACTGGAGCAGTTTGCTACCTGCGACGATTGGTATCAGCGCTGGCCTGTCCAGCCTGCCAGCCTAGCGATTTTAGGCACCGATCCGTCTGGCCTGCTGTTGGCCCAGCTGTTGAACCGTCTGGGTACCCAGGTAACGCTCGTCACCCAGCGCGAATGGCTGCTGCCTGACCCAGACCTAAGCAGGGCGCTACAGCTGCGGCTTGAGGCGGAAGGGGTCACCGTCTTGACCCGTACCGAGGTGCGCCAGATTGAGCAAACGGCAGGTGGAAGAGGGCTGCGGCTGATCGACCTGAGCGAACATCTCAACCCGACCGAACAGGTGCTGGAAACCGAGGCGCTGCTGCTGGCCTCTACCCCCAGCTTTGATTTGACTGAGCTGCGCCTGGATCAGGTCGGCGTCGTCTGGCAGCCCGACCGGATTCCGGTCAACCGGCACCTGCAAACCAGCCAGCCCCGGATCTATGCCTGCGGTATTGCCCCGGAGCAGATGGCCTACCGATCCAGTCTGGCCGCCGCAGCCGAAATTGCCCTACACAACGCCCTGTTTTGGCCGCCCCAATCCGTTGCCCCCCATGCCCTCCAGTCTCTACCCACTGACCCGGAGCTGGCCTGGGTCGGCTGGAGTGAAGCGGCAGCCCGGCGGCGCTACGGCCCAGAGGTGCTTGTCGTCTATCAGCCGGAAAATTCCCGGCTGGCGACCCAGACGAGGGGCGGGTTTCTGAAGCTGGTTGTTCACCGGAACGGTAGACTGCTGGGAGCCCAGGCGATGGGCAGCGAGGCGGTGGCGAGCCTGGAGCCGGTAGCCTTGGCGATGCAGCAAAACCTGAAGCTAAAGGATTTGGCCCGCCTGCTGTCGGGGGCTGGCCCAACGGAACTGCTGCGGCAGGCTGCTCAACACCTCCAGCAACAGCAAAGCCCCCGCTGGCGACGGGAGCTGTTAGAACTGTGGTTTGATTTGCGACGGGGCCGCTAGATTGGGCTTCGACTGCGCTCAGCCCCCGTAGTAAAGCCCCCATAGAAGAGAATGGTCTAGATGGTCTAGACTTTGGCCAATGTCACCTGCTCCGGCTGGTCCTGGTATTTGCCGCGCCGGGTTTCGTAGCTGACCTCGCAGGGAATCCCTTCCAAAAACAGGAGCTGCACGACGCCTTCGTTGGCATAGATGCGGCAGTCGGCGCTGGAGGAGTTGGAAAATTCCAGGGTGAGGTGGCCGCGCCAGCCCGCTTCGGCAGGCGTCAGGTTGGCAATCAGGCCGATGCGGGCGTAGGTGCTTTTGCCAATGCAGACCACGGTGACATTTTCCGGCACCTGCAGCCGCTCCAGCGCCACCCCCAGCCCGTAGGAATGGGCCGGAATCACAAAATAGTCGCCGTCGGCATCCGATTGGAGGTCTACCGGCTCCAGATTTTTCGGGTTGAATCGCTTGGGGTTGACCACCGTGCCGGGGACATGGCGAAACACCAGAAACTCGGCGGGCGACAGCCGAATGTCGTAGCCATAGGAGGACAGGCCATAGCTGACGACCGGGCGTTTTACCCCGTTGCCGTCTACCGAAACCGAGCGAATTAAACTCGGCTCGAACGGTTCGATCATGCCTTGCTGCGCCTGTTCCGCGATCCAGCGGTCGTTTTTAATCATGGGTGCCCTGCCTAAAAATCTTTAACCTGGACAATCTTTGCCTACAAATTCTGCCTGGAAATCGCAAAATTGAACCAGCCTATCTGGAAAACTTCTATTACAGAAGTCGCGTTGAAGCTGAGAGCAGGCCGTTCGCATCGGGTTTAAGGCCGGTGAGTGCGACGCAGTTCGGTGATCTGGTCGGCCACATCCAGGATGGCCTGGGACATGTCGGGGCCGGTCAGAATCAGGTCTACCTGGCTGGGGCGATTTTGGATGAAGCTCAGAACCTCGGTTTCGGCAATCAGGCCAAAGTTGATCGCTAGACTCAGCTCGTCCAGCACGACCAAAGAATATTTGCCCTCGGCCACCACCGCCTGGGTATATTGCCACAGGTCTTGCAAAGCTACCTGCTCGGCCTCCGCTAGTTCGACCCCATCCAGACAGCGGCTGAGGTTACAGCGAATCCAGTCCAGGTTTTGGGCCAGCTGAACCGGGTGCTGATAGCCCTGGCCAATGCCGCCCTTCAAAAACTGCACCACCAGAACCGGCGTCCCCTGTCCGGCGATGCGTAGCGACTGGGCCATGACGCTGGTGAAAAAACTGCGGTGGGGACAGGTAAACACCTGCACTAAACCTTCGACTGCGTAAGCCAGGGAATGATTGCTGCTCCGACTGGGAGCCTCAAGCTGGGAAACCATAGGTGAATCGCCTGCTAGGAACTGGGTGCGAATGCTGAGTTACAAATTTGCTATCACAACGCTGCCTCTCACCCTGATCTCTGGTCGGGGGGTGCTGACTGGGTGCAGCTGCCAGAGCTTAAAAAATAATTAATTATCTTTAGGTTAGTACAGAAGTACAAAGTTGGAGAAGGGCAGCCGTATCAGAAGCTGATGACAAATATAGCGTGGAAACCGAACTTTCTCTGGTCGAAAACGCTAAATATAAAAATCTGTAATCAGGCTGGCTGGAGGTGCTTGCAGGAGATTTGGCCCCGTAGATCGCGGTTTTTGGGCTCTCGTCCGAATTTATCGCCGAAAACCAGCCAATTAGTCGCTGTGCCCAGAGGATTGGCTTTTTTTCCCTGGGCACCTGCTGTAAAGTGGGTGAGGACTTGGGGCAGGCCGCCCCAGGCATTGTGAAAACTCTATAGCAATCAGATCTATAGTGCTACTCTGGCGCTCGGAGCTGTAGCAGCCGGAAGACGCAGCTGGAAGAGGCAGCCGGAAGAGGCAAACAGGCAGACAAAAAATAGGCAGACAAAAGGCATACAAATAGGAATTAGGACAGACAAAAGACTATGTGGCAGCGTCCTGACGGTCGTCAATCCAATCAAATTCGTCCCGTGCGGTTTGATCGGCACTTCACCCGCTTTGCAGCCGGGTCTGTGCTGGCTCACTGTGGCGACACGCAGGTGCTCTGCACTGTCACCATCCAGCCGGGCGTTCCCAAGTTTTTAGAGGGCAGCGGCCAAGGCTGGCTAACCGCTGAATACCGTATGCTGCCCACGGCCACCATGCAGCGCCAGTCGCGGGAGTTGATGAAGCTGTCGGGCCGCACCCAGGAGATCCAGCGCTTGATTGGCCGCAGTCTGCGGGCCGCTCTGGATATGCAGGTGTTGGGCGAACGCACCCTCACGGTCGATGCGGATGTGCTGCAAGCCGACGCGGGCACCCGCACCGCCTCAATTACCGGCGGATTTGTCGCCCTTTGCGATGCGATCCATCTGCTGCTGAAGACCGGGGAGATGACCCAGTCGCCGATCTGTCGCCAAATCGCCGCTGTGTCGGTGGGCCTGCTCGACAACGCCCCCTTCCTCGACCTCAACTATGAAGAAGACGTGGCGGCCAGCACTGACCTGAATGTGGTGATGGACGACGATTTCAACCTGATCGAGGTGCAGGGCACCGCCGAGGAGGGCAGCTTCAGCCGCCAGCAGCTCAATCAAATTCTCGATCTGGCCGAACAGGGCATCCGGGATCTGATGCTGTTTCAGCAGGAGGCCATGCCGCCGGGAATTGTCAAGAAGCTGGTGAAGGCGTGAAGCGTCAGGTTCCAACAATCGCTCCGGCTCAAAACGAGTTGAACCCGGCAAGACCGAACCTAAAGCTTTGCTAACGAGTTTTGCAGTCTGCTTAGAACAATGCAATGCTAAGATTGAGATGATTGAATTTGCCCCAAATCCGCTCGGAATACCGGGATAACTGGACAGGAGGCTGGACGAGATAACTGGACGACTGGCGGCCCGGTGATGTAGTCAGAACGAGCGACCAGACGAGCAGTCCATGACTTCTCCAAGCTTCCGGTTTTGCGGCTGTCGTCGGGTTGTCCGGCTCAGGGGCGATTGTCACGCGCAGTCCTGTCCGGGTATTATCCGGGCTGTGATTCTGGCCGGAGCGCGATTCTGACCGGACTGTGATTCTGGCCTGCCAAATTAAACCCGACCAGATTCGACTGAATTGGCTTCAGCTCGAAAGCCCCTGGTTCAGGAAATTTTATTTGTTCACAAAGTTTTATCTGCGAAACTGCTCAAGCTGCAATGGTTACTACCCCTTCTCAACCGCTGACCTCTGTTGCTCAACCTGCTGCCCAACCTGCCGCGCCCAAACTCTCCAAAGTAGAAGGTTTAAAGGAACGCAGCCGGGGCCTGCGCGAGCCGGTCGCCACCGAGCTTTTACAAGACACCACCCACTTCAGCGAAGATGCGGTGCAGATCCTCAAATTTCACGGCTCCTACCAGCAGGACAACCGCGACAACCGGGTGAAAGGCCAGGAAAAGGACTACCAGTTCATGCTGCGGACACGCAACCCAGGTGGGTTTATTCCGCCAGAGCTGTATCTGGCGCTGGATCAGCTCTCGGAAACCTACGGCAACCACACCCTACGCGTCACTACCCGTCAGGGCTTCCAGATCCACGGCATCCTCAAGCGCAACCTCAAAACCGTGATTGCCGAGATCGTCCGCCACATGGGCTCTACCCTGGGGGCCTGCGGCGACCTCAACCGCAACGTCATGGCCCCGCCTGCGCCCTACAAAAATCGGCCCGCCTACCGCTATGCCCGCGACTATGCCGACCAGATTGCTGACCTGCTGACGCCCCGCACGGGTGCCTACTATGAGATCTGGCTGGACGGCGAGAAGGCGATCACAGCAGAACCGAATCCGGAGGTGGAAGCCGCCCTCAGCCGCAACGGCAACGGCACCATCCTCCACGATGGGGAAGAGCCAATCTACGGCACCCACTATATGCCACGCAAGTTTAAGTGCAGCATCACCGTGCCGGGCGACAACTCGATCGACCTGTTCTCCCAGGATCTATCGCTGGTGGTGCTCACCAACGACCGGGACGAGCTGGAAGGCTTCAACGTCTATGCGGGCGGTGGGCTGGGCCGCACCCACAACAAGGAAGAAACCTTTGCTCGGGCAGCCGACCCGATTGGCTACGTCGATCGGGCCGATGTCTTTGACCTGGTGAAGGCAATTGTGGCCACCCAGCGCGACTATGGCGACCGGGCCAACCGCCGCCACGCCCGGATGAAGTATCTGCTGCATGACTGGGGCGTCGAGAAGTTTCGGGCCAAGGTCGAAGACTATTTCGGTAAGCCGATCCAGCCCTTCCGCCCCCTGCCGGAGTTCCAGTACCTCGACTATCTGGGCTGGCACGAGCAGGGCGACGGCAAGCTGTTTTTGGGAATTTCCATCGAAAACGGGCGAGTTAAGGACGAAGGCGGTTTCCAACTGAAGACGGCCCTGCGCCAGATCGAGCAAAAATTCGCCCTGCCGATGCGGCTGACCGCCAGCCAAAACCTGGTGCTCTACGAAATTGACCCGGCCCACCGGGCCGAAATTCAGGCGATTTTAGACCGCTGTGGGATTCGCAAGGAAACCGAAATCGACCCGCTGGTGCGCTATTCGATGGCCTGTCCGGCCCTGCCAACCTGCGGATTAGCCATCACCGAATCGGAGCGCGCCCTGCCCAGCATTCTGGAGCGGGTGCGGGCGCTGCTGGTCAGGGTGGGCCTGCCCGACGAGCATTTCATCACCCGCATGACCGGCTGCCCCAACGGCTGTGCTCGCCCTTATCTGGCGGAGCTGGGGTTTGTTGGCCAATCGCCGGAAGCCTACCAGATCTGGCTAGGAGCCTGCCCCAACCAGACGCGGCTGTCCCAGCCCTACCTGGACAACATGCTCATCCAGGATCTGGAGACGACGCTGGAGCCGATCTTTGTCTGCTTCAAGCAAAACCGGCAGCCGGGAGAGAGCTTTGGCGATTTTTGCCACCGCTACGGGTTTGAAGCGCTGCGCCAGTTTACCGCCACCTATGAGCCGCTGGAGCCAGCTAGTCTGACGGGCGGCAAGCGCCGTTCCCGCAACCGAATTGGCCTCTACGATCCGGTCTATGCCCAGCTCAAGGCGGCTGCCCTGGCCCAGGGTAAGCCCATGACGGCTTTGGCCAACGCGGCGATTGAAGCCTACCTAAAATCCCTGGCTGAATAGGGCCAAACAACCATGAAAGCTGTCATGAAAGCTGTGGTGATGACCGCTCCAGGCAGCCCCGAAGTTTTGCAGCTGCAAGACTTGCCCTCGCCCGAGCTCAGGAGCGAAACCGATCTGCTGGTTCGCCTCTACGCCGCTGGAATCAACCCGATCGACACCAAAATTCGCCAGCGAGGGCTGTTCTATGCCGATGCCCTGCCCGCGATTCTGGGCTGTGACGGGGCGGGCGTGGTGGTAGCGGCGGGCTCCAGGGTGCAGCGGTTTCGGGTGGGCGACCCGGTCTATTTCTGTAACGGTGGCCTGGGCGGCCAGCCCGGCACCTACGCCGAATATGCGGTGATCGACGAGCGGTTTGTGGCCCACAAGCCCAGATCCCTCAGCTTTGCCGAAGCAGCGGCGGTGCCCCTGGTGTTGATCACGGCCTGGGAAGCCCTGCACGACCGGGGCCGCATCCAGTCCGGACAGCGGGTGCTGATCCAGGCGGGGGCGGGTGGCGTCGGCCACATAGCGATTCAGCTGGCGAAGCTGGCCGGAGCCACGGTCTGCACCACGGTGAGTTCGCCCGAAAAGGCCAAGCTGGTGCAGCAGTTCGGGGCAGATCAGGTGATTCTCTATCCCAATGACACGGTGGTAGAAACGGTGCTGGACTGGAGCGGTGGCCAGGGAGTCGATCTGGCCTTTAACACCGTCAGCGGCACCCTCTCCCAGTCCTTTGCCGCTACCAAAATCTACGGCGACGTGGTGACGCTCTTGGCCCCCGATCCGGATACCGACTGGAAAATTGCCCGCGACCGCAATCTGCGCCTGAGCTACGAGCTGATGTTGACACCGATGCTGCAAGGGCTGACCCAGGCCCAGCAGGCCCAGGCCCAAATTTTGCAGCGCTGTGCCGATCTGTTTGATCGGGGCGATCTGCGGCTCCAGCTCCAGCAAACCCTGCCCCTGGCCGCAGCCGCCCAGGCCCACAGCCTGCTAGAGTCGGGCTCGATGACGGGTAAGCTGGCCCTAGAAATTGCCGAATAGTTTTCAAATAGCCGAGTTCTGCTGCTCAGGCGAGCCAAACTCGCTAAAATCGCTTGACTTCCCGGTTAAAATCGGGAAGCTTATAGGTTGAACAGGGCGGTTAGAGGTCCGGTCTGGAACTTCCCCTCCCTAAAATAATTCACATACAGATAGGTAGCTGGGCTGGATGCAACCGCAGGAGGCTATCAGGGCCAGGGAGCCAGCTCTCTGGTAGGGGCACAAGCTCTACTCTTCGCTGAATCATTGCACCGAGCTACTTAGAGACAGATTAGAGAATCCTATTATTTCGAGGTTTTATTAGAAACGGCTATGCTTACTGTGCTTCGTGTGCTGCCCTTCAGGCAAAAGCTACTGCAACTTCTGGCAGCAGGAACGCTCTCTGGCCTCGGTATCCTAGCGGGAGCCGTGCCTTCTCTGGGCCTGGATGGCGTCAAATTTGAGCGAGCCGCCTATGCGCAAGCCGTCTCCGATCAGGAAATCCAAAGCTACGCCCGCTCGGTGCTGGCCATTGAGCCGGTGCGGGTAGCGGCCTACAACCAGATCAAGCAGATGAGCGGCTCCAACGATGTGCCGGTCGTGGCCTGCCATCGGCCCAGCAGCCTCAGCAACCTGCCCGACTCGATCCGCGATATTGCCGTCGAATATTGCAATCAGGCGATTGCCATTGTGGAAAGCAACAACCTGACCATCACCCGCTTCAACCAAATCACCGTGGCCCACCAGTCGGATGCCAGCCTGTCGGATCGGATTCAGCAGGCCATCAACCGAATTCAGAGCGGCAGCTAGCTCCCTGGCCCGATTGTCTCAGCTGCACCAGAAGGGGCGAGGTTGAGTACACTGAACTGAGTAAGACCCCAGGCTGATCGGCTCCTTGGCACCGCCGAGCTTTGGGTCTATGTAATCGGGTTGAACCGTAATCCGGGTGAACCCGGCCCTTTGCCACAGCCTTTTGAGGGAATTCCCATGCCCAGACTCGATCCGTTCTCGCTGCAAATGCAGATTACCCGCCTGTTTGAGCAGGAGCAGTCCTTTTTTGCCGCCACTAAAGTCCAGGACTGGCTGCGCGAGCACAACCAAGATCCCAACGCCTACGAGATCAGCTTCCAGCAAAAGCCCGCCCCGCCTGGCTCGGGCAAGGTGATGGTGGTTGAAATTGGCCTGAAGCGCCGCGACGGCGAGCCGGTAGATCCCTGGCTATTGGAAGAAGTTAACCGCTGGGGCTAGCTGCCCAGACTAGCTCTCAGATCAGTCAGATTAGGGTCACTGGTAAGCGGCGCCGCTGCCCCCATCCCCGAACCTTCCCTCAAAGTTTTAGAAATCGAAGTAGATATAGGGCGGGGTTTCGTTGGGAGCCAGCAGCCAGGCTGCGTAGAGGCAGAGGGGCACCAGCAGCACCTTTAGCGGCCAGGCCAGCTGGAGCTTGAGGCCGCGATGCAGCAGGTAGGAGAGCCCCATCCCGGCCATCAGCAGCGCCACCAGGTAAGTGAGGTGGAGCCGGTCGATTTGCAGGCTTTCGACATAGACCTTTTGGGCAAACTGTACGTCGGCCTGATGGCCGAACAGGCGCTGGAGGGCGAGGCTGGAGTCTTTCACGTCCGGCAGGCGGAAGAAGATCCAGCTGCTGAACACCATTAGCTGTGTCATGATCCAGGCCAGCAGGGCTCCGGGCGGACTGCTCCAGGTTTGTTTCAGCCAGGTGGCCCGGTCGGACAGGGCTGCCGTCAGCCGATGGATCGCCAGCGCTAAACCGTGCAGTCCGCCCCAGATCACGAAGCCCCAGGCGGCCCCATGCCAGATACCGGCGATCAGCATCACCAGGATCAGATTCAGGCAGGTGCGAGCCAGACTACAGCGCGAGCCGCCCAGGGGAAAGTAGAGATAGTTGCGCAGCCAGTCGCCCAGGGTGATGTGCCAGCGCCGCCAGAAGTCGGCAATGTTGGTAGCGAAATAGGGGAAATTGAAGTTCTGGGGCAGCTCGAAGCCCAGCAGGATTGCGCCCCCGCGTGCCACATCTACATAGCCGCTGAAGTCGAGGTAGAGCTGGAGCCCGTAGGCAAAGGTGGCCAGCCAGAGGTCGCCACTGCCTGCCCGCTCCAGGTTGCCAAAAATCAGGTTGACTGCCGTACCCAGATGGTCGGCCAGCAGCAGCTTTTTGACCGCACCGCAGGCGATCAGCCACAGCCCCTCCACAATTCGGCCCGAGTCGGGGAACTTCAGGGTTTGTAGCTGGGCCGCAAACGGGTGAAACCGGGTAATTGGCCCCGAAATCAGCTTGGGAAAAAACAGCTTGTAGGCAAAAAACTTCAGCAGATTGTGGGTGGCGGGCGCTCCCCGGTAGACATCGACCAGGTAGGCGATGCACTCGAAGCTAAAAAAGCTGATGCCGAGCGGCGCAATCAAATGCTGGCGAATCCAGTCGGCCTGGCTGCGGCTGGCCTCGGCCCCCAGGGAATCGCCCAACCGCTCGCTGACGCCGCTGAACGAGTCGAGCAGAAACGGCACATACTTAAACCCCAGCAGCAGCAGTAGGTTGAGGCCAATCCCGACCCAGAGCAGCGCCAGCCGCCGCCGGTTCCAGTCCTGTTGGGCGAACTGCCAGTCGCGTTCCTCGATCCGCCAGTCTAGCGGAGTCCCAATGGCCTGGGCCACATAGAAGGTAATCAGGGTCATGGCCAGCAGCAGCGGCACATATTGAATTTGCAGCGAGCTGTAGAACACCAGACTGGCCACAATCAGCACGACCAGACGCAGCGAGCGGTGTTCGATCGACCAGAAAATGCCCAGGGTACTGAGCAGGAACAGGCCATAGGTAATCGACAGGAAGGACATGGCAGCAAGGGATCTAGCGGGACGCGAACTCAAAAAATCTGGGGTTTATAACCTGCAACAGCTACTCGGGCCGGGAATAGCCCCAGGGCCGGCCAACCGCGACAAACTGCTTGACGGCACAGGGGGCACAGACGCCCCAGCGCTGGAGTTCGCCGGTGGGCGCGGGGCTCTGGCAGCTGGGGCAGAGCGGCAGATGTTGGGACTGGAGTCTGACGGCCCTGGCCCAATCGCGAAAGGCGGTTTGCGGGTCGCGGCTGCTTGTGCCCTGTGGCTCTGGTTGGCCAATTCCAGATTGACCAATTCTGGGCTGACCGATTTTAGACTGGCCAATTTTAGATTGACCAATTCTGGGCTGGCCGACCGGCTGCACCCGACTGGGGTGGTCTCGCCATAGGATAGCGGTTTCTGACAAATTCTCAACCCCTGGATCTGCCGTTGTGCCCGACAGCCGACCCGTTTGGGACGGCCACTGGGCGGTGGAAAAGCGAATGTCGTTTAGCTCCAGGTCTCCGCCTAGCCTGGCGCTCAGCTTGGCCAGAATTGTGTGACGCTCGAAGGCGAGATTTTGGGCCCAGGCAGAGCTAGAGGTGGCCACCTGCAAGACCTGCCGCTGAATTCCCGTCGGTCGGGTTTGGGCTGCAACCGCCTGCCCGACGATTTCGGGCCAGCAGGCCACCAGCCGCTGAAACTGTCGCCGTCCTTGCCAGCTTTCTTGATTAGAGATCGAGTTGAGGAGCTGTGGCAGCGACTGTAGGCCCATGGGGTGCTTCTGGTTGAGGGGTGATTGGAAGGCGAGCGGGTCGGGACAAATCTGTTGGGACAAGTCTGTTGAGACGAGTCTGTTGAGACAAGTCTGTTGGGACAAGTCTGGCATCAGGTTGGGATCCGGCTGTTGGCGGCGGTGAAGCCGAGTTTAGCCGCTTGAGAGCCTGAGTTGGAACTGAGAATAGCACTCCCAGCAACTTTGCTGCGATTTTTTGGCTTTGATGCCAAAATCCTTAACTATTAATCTGCAGCCTGTAATTCCGCAGCCTGTAATTCCGCAGCCTGTTTCGGAGCCTGTCTACCCAGCCTGGAGGGAAGCTAATTGGAGACGCACCCAGCTTGGCGCACTCAGCTTAAGGCCAATTTAATGCCAGTTTGGTGCGCTTAATCCGGAAACAGGCTATATTTGCGTGAACTTTCCCTCCGTTTCACACCGCTTTGTGCTAAAGATCCAGGCTGTAGGGGGTAGAAGCTTGAACGCAGCTGACGCTGAGCTCGCCTCCGGACCTGTTCTCCGACGACTTTTGAGAAAGCACGCTTTTTTCAAAAATTCGATATGATTACGAATCAGAATTAGGTAGAAAAGCGTTGAATCTATCTGTAGCGGTATTTCTCCAGAACAACCCCTTTTAACTGCTAGATCTGGACAACCCTTTGACAAGCTCGGTTTAACCGCTTTGCAGCCCAACGGTTAGAGAAGCGGAATCTGCAATTGTTTCTCACAAAACTTAACTTTCCTCAGCTGTGGGCAGGAGTACCGACATGCGTCGATCACCGTCGATTGAACCGTTTACGCCTTCACCGAATGTTCAACTACATCCAACGCTCCAGGCTGTGCTCGATAGCCTCGACGTGCAGATCGAAGCAGAGCTGAGTCGCTATCGGCGACAGCGGCGTCAGCCCAACGCCCGCCCTCGGCGGCAGACTCGTCTCCAAGATCCCACGGCGCTAGGTATCTTGCAGCAAAATATTCAGCTGCCCACGCTCGGCTCCTCGCTCTACGAAGTGAACAGAGCGGCTGGAGGCCAAGTTAGAGGCCAGGCTGGAGGCCAGGTAGGAACTCAAATCGGCAGCCGAGCAGGCAGCCCCCTGCCCCCATCCGTTCCGCAGCCGGCCCGCCCTGCTCCAACCGCCAGCTCTGGAACGAATCAGGCCGGAGTCGCGGTTTGGTCTGCTGCGGCAACTCCTGCCCCAGCTTCTCATCCCGGAGGTCCTTCTATTGCCTTCGGGGCGGGTTACCCCGGTGTTGCCGCGAGCCCTGCGATGGTGAATCGCGCCATGCCGGCCAGTGCTCCAATTCCCAACCTGGATGCCCCCAGTCCAGAACCTGCTTCTGAGCCAGAGCTGTCGTCTGCTGAAATCGCCAGCTACGCCAACCAGTATGACCTGTCGGCCTACGTGCCCAATTCGACCTTGCAGCGCTTGATGCAGCAGGCCAGTATGTCATCAGGCGGCAGTCTCCGGGCTCAACCAGCGGTCGCAGCCCCAGAGGATGCGGTGGACGGCTACCTGGCTTCTTCTGAAGAACTGCTGCGCAGCATTGCTGAAGAAACCCGCGACCAGCCAGCCGACCGGGAGCCCAACAGTATGCTCGATACCCTGCTGACGCCGCTGGGTGTCGGTTCGATGCTGCTGCTGCTGCTGGCCAGCACAACCCTGGGCTATGTGATGATGAACCCGGCCAGCGTCGGCCTTTCTGTCGGAAGCTCGACTGACAGCGGGTCAACGAGCGGTTCGGTGCCATCAAGCCAGCCTGCCCCAACCGCTGCCCAAACCATGCGCGGCCCAGCTGCCGATCAGACACCCCTGCCCAATTTGGCTGCCGATGAGTTCGTCGATCTCGGTCTGGATACCCTGAGCACGATTCCCCGCGCCAAGGGACAGCGACCCAAAGCTGCGGCTAGCGCCAAACCGGCCCCGGCTGAAGCGAAACCCGCCGCTAAAGCCCCCGATGCGGCCAGCTCAAACAGCCGCTCAACGGAAGCCGCTCCGGCTACCCAGTCAGCTCCTCCACCTGCAGCTGTCGTGATGCCGACGGTCGTCGATTCGACTCGTCTTCCCGAGCTGCCCGCCCGCCCGTCCGCTCCGCCCAATCTGGAGACCGTGGTTGTGCCTGCCCGTCCGCCCATTTCCGAAACGCCACCCGTCGTCTCGACCAACATTGCGCCAGTGTCGCCAGAGCCGATTCGCACCGCACCGCCCCCAATCCAGCCTGCTCCGGCTGCCGATCCGACTCCCGAGCCAGCTCCCGGTTTGGCGCTCGGTTCTGGGGCCGATTCGAGTCGCTACTATGTCGTGACTGACTACAGTGGGGATGCCAGTTTGGAGACTGCCCGCACGGCTGTTCCTGATGCCTATGTTCGCAATTTGCCCGACGCTGGGGCGAAGGTGCAGCTTGGTTCGTTTAACGACGAGGCCGGGGCCGAGGGATTGCGGCAACAGCTCCAGCAGCAGGGGATTGAAGCCGAGGTCTATCGCCCTTAGGCAGCTTGTACGAATAAGTTGATCACCTGGATCGGTCTACTGGCTTGAACAAGGGGCTTAAGCCCCTTGCCTGCTCAGGTTATTTTTACAAGACTCCTTAGCTCTATTCCAAGTTCTGTCTGACCGCAGGTTCTGTCTGACCGCAGGTTCTGTCTGACCGCAGGTTCTGTCTGACCGCAGGTTCTGTCTGACGACGGATGTTCTGGCTCAGTTTTCTTCGCTATCAGACTAGAGCGGTAGTTAATAGTTCTTAACCTGAACGCTTTCCGCCGACGCGCTGAACCAGATTTAGTTCCGGCACAGGTTCTCCTTGAGTGCATCCGGGCCGAGAGTAGAATGCAGGCGTTAGCTAGCGCTGGCCGGACGATCTGGGTTGGACCACAAAGCAGCTTGCAGCGAGCCGGTTGAGGTTCGGCAACCCGAATCAGCAGCGCTACGGAATTCTCCTGGCGCAACTGTATTTCCCAAAAGGCTACAGCCACAGTTCCAATAGCTTAATCCCGGTTGCGTGGGTGACTCTGCTGGAGGCGGTTCTGCTTTAAGGCTCTGTTAAACAGGGCGCTGGTCAATTAGCAGGTCGTGACAGCAGCACAGGGCAGCAGCACAGGGCAGCAGCACAGGACAGCAGGTGAGGGCAAGTAATTACGGCAGCGATTTGTGAACCGTCTTGATGAACCGTTTTGTGGTAGATCCTACGATTAACCGAATAACCGGCGGCAATTGCTCTAGAGCTGGGTCAATCCGATTGATTCTCGCCGCAGGAGCCTTGATTTTCTCTACCCTGGCAGATTACACTACTCCACTGATCCAGCGGAAAGTTTCAGCTGATTTAGGGCAGATGATGACCCGGGCTGTGGGCAGGTTTTCGGGCTGGTCAATCGGTCCACTGGCGGCTCGTTTGCTGGTTCGAGTTGCTAACTTGGCAATTCAATCAACCAAGCCTCTGGGGGCTGCCAAAATCGGCAATTGGGTTCGCTATTGTGGAGAAGGTGGTTGGACGATTTTAGTCGCAGGGCATTTGCTGGCCCACCATCGCCTCTGGTTCTGTCCTGCTGAGGATCCTGAATTTTGTCAGGGCGATTTCAGCAGTCGGCCCCCTGACGGGGCTGAACCGGAGGTCTTGGAGTGGCAAATCGCTCTCCCGCTGCCGAAATTGAGTTGGTATCGAGATCGGCTCGGTAGATTAAAACAGCTCAAGCAGCGGTTTTTTCACAGTTGAGGAGGGTAAGGGACGTGAGGAAGTGGTCGGGCGAAATTCATAAAGCGATTTTTACCCATGTGGTATTGATCGGGGTGCCAACAGTTTTTTTCTATTTTTTGCGTCAGGAAGGCTGGAGCCTGACCGGGCTGCATCTGGCAATTGCAACCTTCTATTTATTTAGCGCCTTCATGCTGCTGCTGGAATCAGCCACTGCCATGTTTCGCCGCTTTGCCACCAAGGACTACAAGGCCGACCCGAGTCGCTTAAACCAGACCTACTACGCTGCCAAAGCGGCGCTTGGGGTTGGCGGTGCCAGACAACCCTACCCGTCCCAGCCCGTGCCCAAATGTTCGTTTCTGGTGGCGGCCTACCTGCCCAACGAACAGGACATTATTTTAGAAACCCTGGAACATGTGCTGCTGAATGTGCAGCGCCCGCCCGGCGGCCTGGAGGTGATTCTGGCCTACAACACACCCGTTGATTTGCCAGTCGAACAGGAGCTTGAAACCCTAGCGCAGCTTTATCCAGAGCTGCGTTTGCTGCGTGTAGAGGGCAGCCGCTCCAAAGCCGAGAACCTGAACGCGGCCTTTGAGCTGGTCACGGGTGAGATCACCTGCATCCTCGACGCCGACCATCACCCGGCTGCTGACTGCTTCCTGCGGGCCTGGCACTGGATCGCCAAGGGCTACGACGTGGTTCAGGGCCGCAGCGTGATCCGCAACCATGGCCGCAACTGGCTGACCCAAACCGTGGCGATTGAGTTTGAGATGATGTATGGCATCATCCACCCCGCCAAATCGTTTCTGACGGACTCCAGCATTTTTGGCGGCTCGAAAGGCTATTGGCGCACCTCTGTGCTGAAGCAGATCCGGTTCAACCCGGTGATGTTGACCGAAGACATTGATGCCTCCATGCGCACCCTGCTCAAGGGCTACCGGATTCTGCACGACCGCAGCATTATCAGCACCGAGCTAGCCCCGGTCGATCTCTACTCGTTCTGGTTTCAGCGCAAACGCTGGTCTCAAGGCTGGCTGGAAGTGGGCCTGAAATATCAGCAGAGTGTGGTGCGCTCCGATAAGCTCAACCTGCTGCAAAAGGTGTTCTGGACCTACCTGCTCTACTACTGCGAGTTCTATTCGCTGGTGGCGATTCAGATTATTCCCCTGGTGTTTAGCCTCTCCCTGACCCAGGCCAAGGTGCCCGTGGCGATTGAGCAATACCTCTGGTTTAGCACGCTGCTCTCTTTCTT
>JBJTUI010000279.1:0-6302 GCA_046080625.1 Elainella sp.
GCCACCAGCACAATCCAGGACCAGACCGTTGGGGAGCGCTGGGCCAGCTGCATCACATAGCCCGCCGCATGGCCCGCTGCTATCACCACCACGGGTTCATGAAACAGGCTGCGGACAAAATCCTTGAGAAAGGCATGGTAGAGGGCGGGCTCGTAGGTCAAGGCCGGACGGGCCGACTGGCCAAAGCCGATCCAATCGACGGCCACGACCTGAAACCGTTCGGCCAGCCGTTCGGCCAAATGCCGCAGCTCTCCTCGGGTAGACACACTGCTCATGGCGGGCAGCAGCAGCAAGGGCCTGCCGGTACCCAGCACTTCGTAGATCGCGGTTAGGGGCTGTTTCTGCCAGTTCCAGTGAAATTCATGCACGGAACCACCGATGACTGGACTGACCTGGGATTGCATAACAGGGATAAGAGGAGCAAAAGGGCGATGCAATTTCTATCCTATGTTGATCTGCCCTGTTTGCTGCGTTTTTTTACAAGCGATTCCAACTCTAATCCTGGTGCAAAATTGCGCGGGTGCAGCCGCGCCGACTCGACACCAGAGCAGGCTGGACTAAACTAAAAGAGTTTCACAGGAACGGCTCAACCAAGCAGCGCAAAGGAGGGTGCGATGGAGACTGGCATGGAGACATACATGGGGCTGGAGCATTTTGCCAATCTGGATACTCTGATCAGCCTGATGCTGGGGATCAGCCTCAGTGCGGCCACAGGGTTTCGGGTATTTGTGCCGCTGCTGGTGATGAGCGCGGCGGCGGTGTTGGGCCATGTCGATCTGCCCAGCAATTTTGATTGGATCGAGAGCGACCAGGCCCTGATCCTGTTTGCGGTGGCCAGCCTGCTGGAAATCATCGGCTACTACATCCCCTGGCTAGACCACACCCTCGACATCATTTCTACCCCTGCTGCGATCATTGCGGGCACGATTGTCACCGCTTCGACCGCCCCCGAGCAAATGAACCCGCTAGTGCAGTGGACCACGGCTCTGCTGGTCGGCGGTGGGGCGGCGGGTCTGACCAAAGGCATGTCCAACATCATGCGGGTAATTTCGACCGCGATTTCGGGCGGGCTGACCAACCCAATAGTCGCCACGATTGAGCTGGCGCTGGCGCTGGGGCTAGCCCTGCTGGCCGTGTCGGTGCCGGTGGTGGCCCTGCTGGTCGTGATTGCCCTCTGGAGCTTTGCGATCCGACGAATTCGGCGCGTGTTTCGGCGACCCGAGCCAGCAGATGCGGCGGGCCGGTAGGGGCTATCGGGTCAGGCTGTTAGGCCAGGCTGCTCGGATCATCAAAAATCTTGGAAAAACGGGTTGACTTTCTGGGGGAATATAGTACATTTGTTTTATTCCAATTGGACTAAAGGCTCTGCCCCCAACTAGACCACTTTCAACTATCTGAGCTTGCCCTATGCCGCAAACCCTATCGCTCTTTTCCCGCACCCCTGCCCTTGCTGCCAAAGCCGCCAGCCTCAAAAACGACGCTTTGCTAGAGCAGACGCGCCAGCTGTTTCAACACAATGGCTCTAACACCGAGTTGATGCATCAGGTAATGAATGCTATCAATGTCCTGAGTCAGCTCGGTGAACACCCAGATGAATCGCTCGAATAGCGCTGGGATCGAATAGTATTCGTATTCCTCTCTAGGTTTCTCCACCTTCTCTCTTCTCCTCACATCCTCTCTACATCACAACTCCACAACGTTCCTGGTGCGATCGTCTTGCTCAAAGGCGGTCGCTTTTTGTCTAGTTCTCTAGGATGGGCCAATGCAGGAGCGGCGTTAGCTCGAAAGCGAACCCTTATAGTCGAAGATGATGTCGCCGCCACCTGACAGGAGCCTCTCTGCCCCATTGGTACTGAATTTTGAAAACAGTGAGTCGAGCCGGGATGCAAATCAGTAAAATTCAACCCCAGGCTGGGCAAAGCTGGAGCGAATTCCAGGCAGAATATGAGGTGACTGGATCACTAGCAAAACAGACGAGGGTTAACCCAATGGCACAGCGCAAGCACAAACCGCAGTTTTTTGGCCTGCTGATCCTGCTGGTGGTAGCCGTGAGTGCGGCCTGCCTTTACCTGCTGGCTCGCCCCAGCCTCTATGGCCAGAGTTTGCTGTTTCACCCAGAATTGGCGCAGATCAACGAGTCGGCGATTACGGGCGGACGCGCCAAAGGCGGCAGCTTCAGCCAGCCTGCGCCCAGTTCCGAGGGCTACGAGGGCGGCTCTGGGGGACGCAGCGGCTATGGGGGCGGCTACTCTGGCAGTCGGGGCTATGGCGGCGGCTATGGGGGTAGTGGCTACTTCGACTATGGCTCGCCTCGGCAGCTACCGGGCTACTCACCCGCGCCCGTGCTGATTCCCTACCCCTCTGCCCCAGTTTATATTCCTGGACCTACCGCAGCCCCGGCTTCTGGCGGCCTCGACATTGGGTTTATCTTCCTGCTGCTGGTGTTGGGGTTTGCCGTCCTGCCGATCATCCTCAACTACATCAAGCTGGGCTCCAAAGGTATGGGCAACGAGCTGACCAATAATATCGTCACCGTCACAGCACTTCAGGTGGCCCTGCTGGCCGAAGCCCGCGAACTCCAGCGCGACTTGACCCGCCTGACCGAGCAGACCGACCTTAGTACTTCTGAAGGACTCAACGAGCTGCTGCGTGAAACCGTGCTGGCCCTGCTGCGCTTTCCCTCGTTCTGGACCCATGCCCGCGTCCGCTCCCAGACCGTCAGCAGTCGTGAAGCCGCTAGTCGCCTGTTTGAGCAGCTCTCGCTCCAGGAACGCAGCAAGTTTAGCCAGGAAACTCTGGCGAATGTGGGAGGGCAGATCCGCCGTCAGTCTCGCCCCCTCGACGCCAATGCCGACCCAGCCGCCTTTATTGTAGTGACGCTCTTGCTGGGCACTGCTGACGACAAGCCCCTGCTCAATCCGGTGCGCTCCAGTGTCGAGCTGTCCCAGGCGTTGCAGCGCGTTGGCTCAATCTCGTCCGACTATCTGCTGGTTTACGAACTGCTCTGGAGTCCCCAGGACGAAACCGACAGCCTCAGCCGCGAGGAGCTGATCGCCCAGTATCCTGACCTGGTGCAGCTGTAACAACAAGCTGAGTATCGAACTTTGTTGGCCTAACCTGCCTGTAGCGCGAGGAAGCATAGAGAGATTGGGCGGTTTCTAGGTGAAGGGTATACCTAAAAGGGATATCATTGCGCATCGATGACTCAACGCCACTGGAATTTCCAGAGTAATCGAAAAGGGAAGCAGAAATATAAAATAAAAACCGAAATAGGGTATAGCTACAGAACAATGCTCCTTTGGCTAGGCCTGCTTCTTTTCAGCGCCCAGTTAGGGCAAACCTTGGCGCGGGTCTGTGTGCTAGAGGTTATCCGCCTGCTGTGGCCCGCAATGGTCAGATGTCACCGCGGGGCTAGCCAGTCGGTTGGAGGCAGCAGAGGCATTCGCCTGTCAGTTTGAGCCTTGATGTATCTGGGCGCAGCCTACGGGAAGCGCGAGCATCGGGGGCAGGTGGCCTGTGGGGCAATTCTAGCTGCTGCCGTCTAGCCAGCGCCGACAGCGCGGGGCGGGTTCGAGGGGGAGTTGCCTGGTTCGGGACAGCAGGGTAGAAAGGGCAGTTCAATCGAGACAGTGGAAGTGGGGACAGCCAGGGTAGGTTTCGGTCAATCCTCAACCTCCTTAAGAATTAATTCATAAATAATCAATTCACTTGGTAAACTAAATCCAGACTAGATTAAGCATGATTAACAATTGCGGCTGGCCTGATGACATCGGGCCGGGGTACTGGGTTGGCTGATAGCGGTTGCCGATTGGCAGTTTACTCAGCGGCTCTGCTGCCCGGAGTCGCGGCCCTTCACCTGTCCTAGAGCCTGTTCTAAACCTGAACTCAATCTGAACCAAACGACTACAGTTCAAGCTTCTACCTTTTCGAGTTAAGCCTGGAAAACCCGTATGACAACGCCCCTCGTTGCTAACTATTATCTGACCTACCGCTGCAACGCCCGCTGCCACTTTTGCGATATCTGGGCGCTAGAGCCAAAGCAAGAAGCCAGTTTTGAAACCATTCAGCGCAATCTGCAAGACCTGCGGCGGCTGGGTGTCAAGTATGTAGACTTCACAGGCGGTGAGCCGCTGCTGAGGACCGACGTGGCCGACATCTTTGCTGAGGCCAAGCGCCAGGGCTTCACAACCAGCATGACCACTAACACAATCCTCTATCCCCGCAAGGCCAAGGACATGCAGGGGTTGGTCGATTTTCTCAACTTCTCGCTGGACGGGGCCGACGCCGAAACCCACGACCAGTCGCGGGGCGTCAAAATCTTTGACACGCTGGTCGAGTCGGTCGAGATTGCCCTGTCCCTGGGCGAATACCCGGTGCTGAACCACACGGTGACGGCCCAAAACTTCGAGCGAATTGGCGAAGTCGCGGCTCTGGGCGAACGGCTAGGCGTCCGGGTCTGGCTGAATCCGGCCTTCACGGCCCACAGCAACTACAACAACAAAAAGAATCCAACGCCAGAAATCGCCAGCGCCATTGAAGCCGCCGCCAAGCAATATCGCAATGTTGGCTACAATAGGGCTGCTCTGGCCTTCATCGCAGCGGGCGGAAACGACACCCAAAACCCGCGCTGCAAGGCCGTGGATGCGGTGATCGCGATTTCGCCCAACGATGAACTGCTGCTGCCCTGCTACCACTTTGCTCAGACCGGATTGCCGATCGAAGGCCGCCTGTACGAGCTGTATCGCGAATCCGAGAAAGTGGAAGAATACCGCCAATCCCAGGGCAAGCTATCGGTGTGTGAAGGCTGTACGGTGTGGTGTTACCTCATCCCCAGCTTCTTCAAAGGTGTAGACAAGTACTGGTTCCTAAATCAAATGACCTATGCAGGAGAATTCCTGGCAAGAAAACGATTCCTACGGCGAGCCAATCAGCTCACTCCTGTCTGAGCTGAGCGATGCCCTGCCCAATCTAGACGCAAATCTCGATTCAGACCTCGACTCAGAGCTGGATCGCTTTAGCCCCGGCTTTGAAGGTCGGCGGCGTAAAGCTGCCATGGCCCTGACCATGATCTGGAGCGGCACAATTGCCCTGCATCTGTCGGCCTACGGCTCCTGGCTGGTGCTGATGATCACCACGATGATGGGGATTCATGCCCTGCGGGTGCTGCTGGCCCGCCCAATTGCCTTGCCTGCTCCCCTGGTTAGCGACAGTCTAGAGGACTATCCCTACGTCTCGCTGCTGGTGGCCGCCAAAAACGAGGAGGCGGTGATTGGCCGTCTGGTGCAGGATTTGTGCAACCTCGACTATCCCAGCAGCCGGTATGACCTCTGGGTAATCGACGACAACAGCAGCGACGAAACCCCAAACGTGCTGAAGCGGCTGCGGCAGGACTACAGCAACCTGAACGTGATCCGGCGCGGTGCGGGGGCTACGGGCGGCAAGTCGGGGGCGCTGAACCTGGTCTGGCCCAACACCCAGGCCGAGATCTTTGCCGTGTTCGACGCCGATGCCAAGGTGTCTCCCGACCTGCTGAGGCGAGTGCTGCCCCTGTTCGAACGCGAGCAGGTCGGGGCGGTGCAGGTGCGGAAGGCGATCTCGAACGGCGCGGCTAATCTCTGGACTAGGGGCCAGGTGGCCGAAATGGCCTTTGACAGCTACGTACAGCAGCAGCGGATCGCGATTGGCGGGATCGGCGAGCTGCGCGGCAACGGCCAGTTTGTCCGACGGGAGGCGCTGGAACGCTGCGGCGGCTGGAACGAGGAAACCATCACCGACGACCTGGATCTGACGATTCGCCTGCATCTGGATCGCTGGGACGTCAACCTGCTGATGCTACCCGCCGTCGGCGAAGAAGGCGTCACCAACGCGATTGGCCTCTGGCACCAGCGCAACCGCTGGGCGGAAGGCGGCTACCAGCGCTACCTCGACTACTGGCGGCTGATTGCCCAAAATCGCCTGGGCACCCGAAAAACGGTCGATCTGGTCATGTTCATGATGACCCAATACATCCTGCCCACCGCCGCCGTGCCTGACTTTCTAATGGCGCTGATCCGCAGCTCTTCGCCCATGCTGCTGCCCATCACGAGCTTCCCGATGCTGTTCTCGCTGGTCAGCATGCTAGCGGGACTGCGCCAAACCGCGCGGCCCCATGACCCAGACTCCCGCCCCCGCCTGCCCAATCTGCTGCTGCAAACCGGCTTCGGCACCTTCTACATGCTGCACTGGCTGCCCGTCATGGCCAGCACCACAGCCCGGATGGCCGTCCGCCCGAAGCGGCTGAAGTGGGTGAAGACGGTGCATCA
>JBJTUI010000280.1:0-15221 GCA_046080625.1 Elainella sp.
TGGATTGGCTGCTAAATCTTCTCTAGAGGGGAGCGACAGTTCGGGTTGGCTGTCAAACCAGACCTCGGGCGCAAAGGGAAAATCGGGATACCCGACCCGCAGCAAGCACAATCCCTGGGGAGGCGCAGCATATTTGACCAAGTCGCGCCGCTGCTGCTGCCACAGCTCGGTAAACTGGCCTGGAGAGCGAATCCCGCGACCCACCTCAACTAGCATACCGACGATCAGCCGCACCATGCCATACAAAAACCCGCTGGCCTGTAGCTCGATGCGGATAAACGGACCGGAACGCACACATTCTGCCGCCTGTATCTCGACCCAGGAGTGGGGACGGCTCGATCCAGCCCGATGAAACGCGGCCAGATGTTGTCTACCCAGCAGCGGCGACAAGGCTTCCTGCATCCAGGCTTCATTCAGGGGAGCCAGGTAGTAGTGCCAGCTGAACGGGCGAACAAACAGGTTGGGCCGGGCATCGGTGTAGATCGTATAGCGGTAGCGCCGCCAGCAGGCCGAAAACCGAGCGTGCCAGGATTGATCGACCGCGGCAGAGGCGCGAACCAGAATGTCGTTGGGCAAACGGCTGTTCAGGATATCCGCCCAGCGATGGGCCGGAATCAGCAGCGGCGCATCAAAATGGGCGACCTGGGCGGCGGCATGAACGCCGGAATCAGTTCGACCTGAGCCGTGCAGCGTGACAGAATGCTCTAAGACCGACTGAATGGCCTGCTCAATCTCAGCTTGAACCGTGCGCTGCTGGAGCTGGCGCTGCCACCCGTGAAAATGGGTGCCCAGGTATTGAATCACCAGGGCAACACGTTGGGTCTGGCCAAGAGCCGTTGGGCTAGTGGCATCAGACAGGGGCAGCGGAGCAGCAGACATGGTAGCAGTTTCTCTATCAATTTTGAGTCAAAGCTGGGTCAAAGCTTTTCAGGCAAAGCGAACTCTTAGTCAGATCAGGCGGGCTTAGGTGAGCTCAATGATCGCCATTTCCGAATTGTCGCCCTTGCGGTTGACGGTGCGCAGAATCCGGGTGTAGCCCCCCTGACGATCGCCATAGCGGTCTTTGGCCTGCTCAAACAGGGCATGCACCAGCTGCTTGTCATACAGGTAGCCCAATGCCTGACGGCGGGAGGCGAGAGAACCATCCTTGGCCAGGGTGATGATCCGCTCTGCTTCAGAACGAACCGCTTTGGCCCGCACCTTGGTGGTGGTGATCCGGCCATGCCGAATCAGCTCGGTTGTAAGTGCTCTGAGCAACGCTTTGCGCTGGTCAGCGGGTTTTCCCAACTGGGGGACACGGCAACGATGTCGCATAGTTCTACTTAAGGAATGAAGGCAATCGTAACTATTGGCTGCTGACCAGGCGTTGCTGACCAGAGGTGCTGCTGGCCAGGGTCTAGGTGGGCCGAGAAGACTTGTCGTGGGGCAGGGTAATGCCCAGCCGATCCTGGAGCGCCTGGATCACTTCTTCCGCCGATTTGGCTCCGAAGTTCTTGATCTCCAGCAGGTCTTCCTGGGTGTAGTCGAGCAGGTCAGCAACGGAGTTGATCTGGGCTCGCTTCAGGCAGTTATAGGCCCGCACCGAGAGCTGGAGCTCTTCGATCGGAATCTGACTTTCCGGGTCGATTTGGGGATCGGGATCGGGGCCAATCTCGTTGAACTCGATCTTGCAGAGCGGGTTGAACAGCCCGACTAGGATATCAGCGGCCTGGCTCAGGGCTTCCTGGGGCGTCAAGCTGCCGTTAGTCCAAATTTCCAGAATCAACCGGTCTTTTTCGAGTGACCCACCCACCCGGGCGTCCTCCACTGTGTAGTTCACCTTCCGCACCGGCATGAACACCGAGTCAATTTGCAGGAAATCGAGAGCCGCCGTCTCATCTCGGCCCCGCTCAATCGCGCGGTAGCCAATGCCCTGTTCCACTCGAAACTCCATCTCCAGCGTGTGGCCAGCAGCCAGCGTTGCCACATACTGTTCTGGATCGATCACCTGGACTTCCGGCGGCAGATCGAATAAACCCGCCGTAACAGTGGCTGGCCCCTCCACCCGAAGGCGACCAATCTGGGGCTGGGGAGAGAAGCTTTTCAGGACGATCTCCTTCATATTCAGCAAGATATCCAAGACATCTTCCCGCACACCGGGCACCGTCATAAATTCATGCGTTACCCCAGCGATCCGCACAGCCGTTACCGCCGCCCCTTCCAGGTTGGACAGTAAAACTCGGCGGAGCGCATTCCCCACCGTGATTCCCTGCCCCCGATCGAGGGGTCCTAGGACAAACTTGCTGTACGAGCTGCGGTCATCGCCCGTATCCGATTCCACACATTCCACTTGAAACTGTGCCACAGTCAAACCTCCCTTCTCCTTAGCCCTGGAAAGCAAACGTCATTATCCCAACCGAAACCTGGTTTAAACCGATGGTTGACTTGATGGTCTGCCTGCACCTGGCCCAAGGTTAATGATTCCAACTTTGATGCCTGTTGTGATGCCTATCAGAGATTGCGATTCGCCCCAATCTATACCGATGATGTGGTACAGCTCGTGCAGCTCTCTAGCCAGATCCTCGCCATCCTTCCCGTTAAACCCGGCGGCGCTTGGGAGGACGACAACCATTGTGGGGAATCGGAGTGACATCACGGATCAGGGTAATTTCCAAACCCGCTGCCTGCAGAGCGCGAATGGCCGTTTCCCGACCTGAGCCAGGACCACTCACCATCACCTCAATCTGCCGCATGCCCTGCTCGGTTGCCCGACGCGCCGCATTCTCAGCCGCAGTCTGAGCAGCGTAGGGAGTTCCCTTCTTTGCGCCTTTGAAGCCGCTTGCCCCCGATGAAGACCAAGAAATTGTTTCGCCGTTCACGTCGCTAATCGTGACAATGGTGTTATTGAACGTCGATTGGATATGGGCCACACCGCTGGGCACATTCCGCTTTTGTTTCTTGGGTCCTGTTTTCCTAGTTGGTTGTCGTGCCATATTTCACCATCTCTGACTAAAACTCAATCACATGCTTTGAAAAAATTAACGTCAGCCCCCTGTCCCGCGCCAGCGGCGAAGGCTGGATTGATCAGCCGGTTAGACAGGCGAAAACAGCGACTCAGGCAACCCACTCGCTGCTCAAGAACCAGCCCGGCCAGTTGGTTACTTCTTACCCGGTGCTTTCTTCTTACCAGCCACCGTCCGGCGACCCCCACGACGAGTGCGGGCGTTGGTGCGGGTTCTCTGTCCGCGCACGGGCAGACCCAGGCGGTGACGGCGTCCTCGATAGGTGCCAATATCCATCAATCGCTTGATGTTCAGGGATTCCCATCGTCTCAGGTCACCTTCGATTTGGTAGTCGCTTTCGACTGCCTCACGCAGGGCGGCCAGATCGGCGTCCGTCAGATCCTTAACTCGCGTATCAGGATTGACGCCAGTTTTGGCGAGTACCTGTTTGGAACGAGTCAATCCAATTCCGTAAATGTAGGTCAGACCAATCTCAACACGCTTATCGCGTGGCAGGTCTACTCCGGCTATCCGCGCCACTTAACTTCTCTCCAGTTCTTTAGGCTATTGAAATCAAATGATGATAGAGGCAAAATAGCTCTATCAACTAGACAACGTTGGACTAGCCCTGACGCTGCTTGTGTTTGGGGTTGGAGCAAATAACCATTACTCGCCCCTTGCGCCGAATCACACGGCATTTTTCGCACATCTTACGAACAGACGCTCGGACTTTCATGTCCTTCTTTTCCCGTGACTACAAACTTAATATACTAGCAAAAAATAGCGCGATCGCCAATATTAACTTGTTAAGCCAGGAACGGCAAACCGTAGGACAACGGACTGCTGGTGCAAGCTACTTCTTGCGCAGCCGGTAGGTAATCCGGCCTTTAGTCAGGTCGTAGGGCGTCAGCTCTACCTTGACCCGATCACCTGGCAGAATCTTGATATAGTTGCGGCGAATCTTGCCCGAGATGTGGGCCAGCACATTAAATCCGTTGTCCAAATCAACCCGAAACATGGCGTTGGGCAACGAATCGGTGACGGTTCCTTCCATCTCAATCAAATCTTGCTTAGACAAATTGGCTCTCCTTAAAACGCATGATTTTTTGCTAGCGCTCCTGTCTAAAGTGGTCAAACCAAGCTGGACGACCCGGGATTGGCAGAACCGCTAAAGATTCGTTTGGAAACGATAGCACTCAACCTCCAGCTTAACAAATGTTTCAAAGGGCGGACGTTGACAAATCGGCCAGACAGGAGTTAAGCAAGCCTGGTTTTGAGGCTAGGCAACCTGCTCAAGCTGCTGGTTAACGATCTCAATCGGCTGATTGCCGTCGATCGAGACGAGCTGATTGCGCTCGCGGTAGAAGCTAATCAGGGGGGCCGTTTGCTGATGGTAAACCTCCAGCCGATGACGAATCACAGCTTCCGTATCGTCCTTACGGCCTCGACCCAACAGCCGCCCAATCAGAATTTCATCGGGAACTTCGAAGTTGACAACCCGGTCACAGTTTTGCTGGATGGAACCCAACAGCGTATCCAGAAAGGTGGCCTGAGCAACCGTGCGGGGGAACCCGTCCAAGATCCAGCCTTTTTCGGCATCAGACTGGCCGAGTCGCTCTTTCACCAAATCCAGAATCAGCTGGTCAGGGACCAGTTCCCCCTTATCCATATAGGCTTGAGCTTTCAAACCCAGCTCGGTTTTTTGGGCCACAGCGCTGCGCAGAATATCCCCTGTAGAAATGTGGGGAATCTGATGAGTTTTGGCTAAGTTTTGGGCCTGGGTTCCTTTGCCAGCACCGGGCGGACCCAGAAAAATCAGTCGCACCACTATTGTTTCACCATTCCTTCATAGCGTTGAGAAATCACGTAGGTCTGAATTTGCTTCGCCGTATCGATCGCCACACCGACCAGAATCAGCAGCGAAGTTGCGCCCAATCCCTGAAACGTTCTGACTTGGGTTGCGCTCTCAACTGCCATCGGGATAATCGCTACCAGACCCAGGAAGATCGCGCCCAGGAAGGTGAGGCGGTTCAGCACTCGCTCAATATATTCACTGGTGGCTTTCCCCGGACGAATCCCCGGAATACTGGCACCCATCTTCTTCAGGTTCTGGGACATATCCACCGGGTTTACAATCAGAGAGGCATAGAAGTAGCTGAAGAACAGAATCAGCGTCAGGTAGACCACGATGTAGAGGGGGTGGCCGGGGCTGAGGTAGCGAATCACCTGACTAAAGGTTTCGTTATTAGGGAAGAACTGGGCCAGCGATGCAGGCAGGAACAGCACCATAGAGGCGAAGATGATCGGCATGACGCCGCCCTGATTCAGCCGCAGGGGTAAGTAGCTGCTCTTTTCCAGGTAGAGCTTGCGGCCCACCTGACGACGGGCTGAGAGGATTGGAATCCGGCGGGTACCTTCCTGGACGAAGACGATGCCCACAATCATGGCCAGGAACACCAGCAGCAGAATGATCACGCCGCCCACGAGGCTACGGTCGCCGCTCTGGGCCAGTTCAATTGTTTGACCCAGGGAGCGGGGCAAGGTGGAGACGATTCCCACAAAGATCAGCAGGGAGGCTCCGTTACCCACGCCGCGCTCGGTGATCAGCTCACCCACCCACATCACGAACATGGAGCCTGCGGTCAGGGCCAGCACCGTCTGGGCAATGAAGCCAATACCGGGAGTAATCGCGTAGTTCTGGACAAACAGGGCAATCCCAATGCTCTGGAAAATTGCCCAAACCAGGGCAACATAGCGGGTAATCTGGGAAATTTTGCGCCGTCCGGCTTCACCTTCATTTTTTTGCAGGTCTTCCAGGCTCGGAATGGCCGCCGTCATCAACTGGATGATGATCGAGGCATTGATGTAGGGCAAAATTCCCAGAGCAAAGATGCCGAGGGCCGAGATACCACCGCCCGCCAGGATGTCTAAAATCCCGATCAGGTTGCCCAGACCGCTGCCCTGCAGCCCCGCCTGAAAAGCGTCCCGATTAATTCCAGGCACCGGAATGTAGATGCCCAACCGGATCAGCAGCAGCATCCCGATCGTCACAAGCAGCCGACCGCGAAGTCCGGCTGCCTGGGCCATCTGAACAAACGTTTCCTGAGCGGTTGGCGCTTTATCTCGATTGACTACCATAGCTATTTTCTATCCCGATAAACCGAGGTGAGCTGGAATAAACTGCACAAGTTCCGGCAAGGTAGAAGCAGGGCTCGCGCTTACCTGATCCTAGTGTAGAGCTTTTGCTTCCCAACCAAATTCGGAGAGCAATCCAACGGTTAAGCTATACCACTTCGCAACTGCCGCCAGCCGCCTCGATTTTTTGTTTAGCGGTTGCTGTAAACGCAGCGGCCTCGACTTTCAACGCCACGGTCAGCTCGCCATTGCCCAACACCTTAAGGGGGCCATCATCGGCAGTGACGATACCTGCTTCGATCAGGGAACTGAGGGTGACTTCTGTATCCTTGGCCAGTCCAGCCAGATCTTCGACGTTGATCAGCGTGTAGTGCTGGCGGTTGATCAAGGGGAAATGCTTCAGCTTGGGAATGCGGCGATAGAGCGGCATTTGTCCACCCTCAAATCCGGGCCGAGTCGGACGACCAGAACGGGATTTTTGACCCCGCATGCCAAATCCGCAGCTGGCACCCTGACCTGCCGAAATGCCCCGACCAACGCGACGTTTGCGCTTTTGAGAACCTGCCTTAGGAACAGCATCTTCTAATCTCATGGCTTTCCTTGAATCTGCTACTTGGGTGAATCAATAACCTAGGGTATGGAGAACCTAGGCGTAGAGGCTTTCCAGGGGGATGTCGCGCTCTTCTGCAACTTCCGAGAAGGTGCGCAGGGAGGCCAATGCGTTAGCTGCCGCCCGAGCGTTGTTGAGCGGGTTGCCCGAGCCCAATTGCTTGGCCAGAATGTTTTTCACGCCTGCCAATTCCAGTACGGTGCGGACTGCGCCCCCGGCAATTACCCCGGTCCCTGGAGCCGCCGGACGCATCATCACTTTGGCACCCCCCCCGGCCCCGTTGACCGGATGGGGAATCGAGTTGGCCTTGGTCAGCGGTACATCCACTAGGTGCTTCTTACCATCGGCAACCCCTTTGCGCACGGCCCCGATCACATCGCTGGCCTTGCCGACGCCAACCCCGACCTGGCCCTTTTCGTTGCCGACCACGACAATGGCGCGGAAGCTGAGTTTTTTACCGCCTTTGACCACCTTGGTCACCCGGCGGATCTGGACAACTCGCTCCTGCCAGTCAGTTTCTTTTTCCTTTGCTTTGCTTTTGCGACGATTCGCCATATTATCTCCCACTATTTAGGCTCTCTTTAGGCTTTTTGAAGTCTAGGCTCTCTGCACAATCAATCTGCATACTTGGCTTCTAGAAGTCCAAACCAGCTTCGCGGGCGGCATCAGCCAAAGCTTTAATTCGCCCGTGGTAGAGGTTGCCGCCCCGGTCAAACACCACCTGTTGCACCCCTTTGGCTTTGGCCCGCTCGGCAATCAGCTTGCCAACATGGGCGGACGCATCGCAGTTTGAACCAGAGCTGAGCTCGGATCGCACCTCGGCTTCTAGCGTAGACGCGGCAACCAGAGTGCGGTGCTGGCTGTCGTCGATTACCTGGGCATAGATATGTTGGTTGGAACGAAACACTGCGAGCCGCGGACGATCCGAACTGCCGGCCACCGTGCGGCGAATTCGACCATGCCGACGCTGCAGCGCTTGCTTGCGTGTCATCTTCATCGTTATTTCTTCCCTGCCTTACCAGCCTTACGTCTGACCACCTCGCCAGCATAGCGAATCCCCTTGCCCTTATAGGGCTCAGGCGGACGCACGGCGCGAATTCGAGCCGCAATGTTGCCGACAATTTCTTTATTGATGCCGCTGACAATCACGTTCGTGTTGTTCTCAACCGCGAGCTGAATCCCTTCGGGGGGCTCAATTTGCACCGGGTGGCTGTAGCCAACGCTCAGCACCAGGTTGCGGCCCTGCACCTGAGCCCGGTAGCCGACGCCCTGGATCTCTAACCGGCGCTGAAACCCCTGGGAGACGCCTTCGACCATGTTGGCCACCAGGGTGCGGGACAGACCGTGGCGCTGCCGCGCTACCCGCGATTCACTGCGACGGTTGACCTGGATTGTGTCACCCTCTTGCAGCACCTCGACCTCGGCTGGCAGGGAGCGGGCCAACTCGCCCTTTGGGCCTTTCACCGCCACGTTCTGTGCTGTGATCGTCACAGTCACATTCTTAGGAATTGGAATTGGGCGTTTACCAATACGAGACATGATTTCTTCTCCTAGTCACATGCATCAGCCGAGACGGTTGACGACAACGATTTGCCACTGCAGCAGACCTGCCAAACAAATTACCAGACGTAGCACAGCACTTCGCCGCCTAGTCCCTGCCGACGGGCATCCCGGTCGGTCATGATGCCGCTGGAGGTAGAGATAATCGCAATCCCAATCCCACCCAGAACTCGGGGCAGCTCCTTGCGGTTGGAGTAGACCCGCAGGCCAGGTTTGCTGACGCGCTTCAGGGTGTTGATGATCGGCTGCCGGTTCTTGCCCTTGTATTTCAGGGAAATCACCAGATTCTTCTGAACACCTTCTTCCTGTTCCGTGAAGTCTACAATAAAGCCTTCTTCCTGTAGCACCTTGGCAATGCTGCGGGTCATTTTGGTGGAAGGGACCTGGGTCGTTTGATGACGCGCCATATTCGCATTCCGAATCCGCGTCAGCATATCTGCAATCGTGTCGTTAGCCGCCATAGTTTCCTCTTCTGAAACTCCATCAATTATCGCGGAAGGGCATGCCCAATTCCTTGAGCAGAGCACGACCTTCTTCATCCGTGTTTGCCGTCGTGATGATGGAAATATCCATCCCTCGAATTTGGTCGATTGAGTCGTATTCGACTTCAGGAAAGATCAGCTGCTCCCGTACGCCCAGGGTGTAGTTGCCGCGTCCGTCAAAGCTCTTGGGGCTGACACCCCGAAAGTCGCGAATCCGGGGCAAGGAAAGGTTAATGAAGCGATTTAGGAAGGCGTACATCCGATCCGAGCGCAGCGTCACCATGATCCCAACCGGCATGCCCTTGCGCAGCTTAAAGCCAGCAATGGCCTTCTTGGCGCGGGTGACGACTGGCTTTTGACCCGTAATCAGAGCGATTTCGCTGATCGAAGCCTCCAAGGCTTTAGCGTTCTGAGCTGCTTCGCCCAAACCCCGGTTCACGGTCACCTTGACCAGCTTCGGCACCTGATGCACGTTCTCGTACTGGAACTGCTCGATCAGTTTGGGAACGACCTTCTCTTTGTAAAGTGCTTTTAGACTATCTGCCATAGCATTTCTCCATGTCCCTGGTCTTGGTCAGGGTACTGTAGTAGATCACAAATTCACTAATCGATAACTTCGCCAGTTTTCTTCAGCATCCGCACCTTGCGGCCTTCGCTGTTGAAGATGTAGCAGACCCGGCTGGCCACTTTCTGCTTGCTGGAATAGAGCATGACGTTGGAGCTGTGGATCGGGAACTCGATTGTCGTGATCTGGCCCGATTCGCCCTCCTGCTGGGGCTTGACATGCTTGGTTTTAATGTTGACGCCCTTGACGGTGATCTTGCTGGTTTTGGGGAAGGTTTGCAGGACTTCGCCTACCTTGCCCTTGTCGCTACCCGTGATCACCTGAACCGTGTCGCCTTTTTTAACGTGCATTTTGTAACGCACTGGCGCTGCTGATTTTGCCATTAGAGTACCTCCGGAGCCAGGGAGACGATTTTAGTAAAGTTTTTGTCGCGCAGTTCCCGCGCCACCGGGCCAAACACCCGCGTACCTCTGGGGTTTCCTTCAGCGTTGATGATCACGGCAGCGTTGTCGTCAAACCGAATGCTCATGCCGCTGTCGCGCCGCAGCCCCTTTTTGGTTCGCACCACGACGGCCCGCACCACATCCGATTTTTTCACAGCCATGTTCGGGATCGCATCCTTCACCACGGCGATGATCACATCACCCACATTGGCGTAGCGACGGTTGCCGCCCAGCACCCGGATGCACATCAGCTTGCGTGCCCCGCTGTTGTCGGCCACATTCAAGTAAGTTTCCTGCTGAATCATAATTAGCCTCCCTAAGTCCTGGTTGAATCTTGTATGAGCTTAAGCACCAGAGGTCGGGCTAATAATCTCCACCACTTCCCAGCGCTTGGTGCGGCTGAGCGGACGAGTTTCTTGAATCCGGACCCGATCGCCCGTGTGACATTTGTTTTCTTCGTCGTGGACCTTGTAGCGCTTGGTGCGCGCCATGATCTTGAGATATTTGGGGTGCGGGGAGCGGCTCTCGACCGCCACCACCACGGTTTTGTCCATTTTGTCGCTGACAACTACGCCAACGCGCTGTTTAACTGCCATCTTCTACTCCTCTGCTCCATCGGCTGACTGATTGGCTAATTGGCGCTCCCGTTCGAGGGTCATTAGCTGGGCCAAACGGTGGCGCAGGTGCTTGAACTGATGTGGCTTTTCCATCTGGCGAGTCGCTTTCTGGAACCGCAACTGGAACAGCTCTTTCTTGGTGGCCACAATCCGGTCGCTGATCTCCTGATCGCTCAAATCCCGGATCTCTTCTACTTTGGGCAGCGGCATGGCTACACTTCCTCCGCTTGACGGCTAATAAACTTAGTTTTGATCGGCAGCTTGTACTGGGCCAGCCGCATTGCTTCGCGGGCCGTGGCTTCCGGAACGCCAGCAATTTCAAACAGGATGCGACCGGGCTTGACTACGGCTACCCAGAACTCGGGGTTACCTTTACCAGAACCCATCCGGGTTTCCGCGGGCCGCATGGTTACAGGCTTATCGGGGAAGATGCGAATCCAGATTTTGCCACCCCGGCGGATATAGCGGGTCATGGCTCGACGGCTGGCCTCGATCTGGCGGGACGTAATCCAGGAGGGTTCGAGGGCTTGCAGAGCGAAATCGCCAAAGTTGATGTCGCTACCCGCAGTCGCCATGCCCTTCATCCGGCCCCGGTGCTGCTTGCGGAATTTTGTTCTTCTTGGACTTAGCATGATCTTTAACCCTCGTTAGACCGATCTTCGTACTGCTGGCGACGACGCTGCTGCTGACGACGACGCGGCTGAGCGTTGCTGGGCTGGGTTTCAATTTCTTGACCCGGGATGATTTCACCCTTGAACACCCAAACCTTGATACCCAAAATTCCGTAGATGGTTTGGGCCGTGCGGGAGGCGTAGTCAATATCGGCCCGCAGGGTGTGCAGCGGCACTTTGCCTTCGCGGGTATATTCCGTCCGGGCAATTTCTGCCCCGTTCAACCGACCGCTGATCTGAATCTTGATGCCTTCGATCCCGGCCCGCTGGGCTCGCTGGATCGCCTGACGCACCACCCGGCGGAACGACACCCGGCGCTCTAGGTCGCGCACCACGCTCTCGGCAATCAGAGCAGCGTCGGCATCAACCCGCGCCACTTCGACGACGTTGATCCGAATTTGGCGGTTGTAATCCTTCAGGGCGCGCTGGAGGCCATTGCGCAATTCTTCGATACCCTGGCCACCTCGGCCCACCACTACACCAGGACGGGACGTGTGGATTTCCAGATCGATTTGGTCAGCCTTGCGCTCGATCCGCACCTTGGCAATCCCCGGACTGTCCAAGCTCTTCAGCTTATAGGGATTGGTTTCAAGAAAGTTGCGAATCGTGTAGTCTTCTTGGAGCAGTTTGGGATAGCGACCCGCATCTGCATACCAGCGAGACTGGTGCTCCTGGGTGATGCCGAGTCGAAATCCAACTGGATGAATCTTCTGTCCCACAATACGTCCCCTAGATAAAGGCAGTAGAGATAATGGTCATTGATCGATGATCAGCCAAGCGGCTGCGAACTAATTTTGGCGAACTAATCTTCGGCTTCTGGGCCGGGAGCCACCGCAATCGTGATGTGGCAGGTCGGCTTGCGGATCTGGTAGGCCCGCCCCTGGGCTCGGGGCCGATACCGCTTCAGGACAGGACCCTGGTCGGCGAAGGCTTGTGTGATCACTAGGTCAGCCGGGGTATAGCCTACATTGTGCTCAGCGTTGGCCACGGCAGAGCGCAGCACCTTCAGAATCGGCTCGCAGGCGCGATAGGGCATAAACTCCAGAATAATCAGCGCTTCGCGGTAGGAGCGGCCCCGGATTTGATCGAGCACACGGCGCACCTTGAAGGGTGACATGCGGATATACCGCGCAATTGCTTTTACTTCTTCACTATTAGCAACAGCCATAACATTCTCCTTAATGTCTATCCGCAAACCCAGCGGCGGTTTTGCCCGTTAGCATTTTCGAAACCAAACCCCAGCGGGGTTTTTGGATAGGGTGTCCGATCTGCCCTCAGCCAGCGCTGTGCCGATCGCCAACACCGTCTGAATTTAGCGTCGAGCCTTTTTGTCACTCTTGGCGTGACCGCGAAACGTGCGGGTGGGGGCAAACTCACCGAGCTTGTGTCCCACCATTTGTTCGGTGACGTAGACCGGCACATGCTGCCGTCCATTGTGGACTGCGATGGTGTGGCCGATCATCTGGGGCAGAATGGTTGAGGCGCGGGACCAGGTTTTGATCACCTGCTTATCGCCTTTTGCATTCAACGCCTCTACCTTGCTGAGCAGGTGGTCGGCTACAAATGGACCTTTTTTGAGTGAGCGAGACATGGTGTACTAACCTCTGTTCAAACCGGTTCAACCTAACCTTCAACCTAAGCTGCGTTCCAGCCTTCTAATCTCCCTAGTCCCCCTGAGCAAGAGGGACTTCAGGCCACTTTTAGGACTCCCGTCCGCCCCGACCCCGCTTCGAGGTGCGTCTGCGACGGCGCACAATCAGAGCGTTGCTGGCCTTGCGTTTCTTGCGAGTCTTGGCTCCCAGAGCGGGTTTACCCCAGGGGGTCACAGGCCCGGAGCGGCCAATCGGAGCCCGGCCCTCACCACCGCCGTGGGGGTGATCCACCGGGTTCATGACGCTGCCGCGCACTTCCGGACGACGGCCCTTCCAGCGCTTGCGGCCCGCCTTACCCAGGCTGGCGTTGCGCACGTCGGCGTTGCCCACCTGGCCAATCGTGGCGTAGCATTCCCGACGCACCATCCGCACTTCCGTAGAAGGCAGCTTCAGGGTGACAAAATTGCCTTCCTTGGCCACGACCTGGGCCGAAGCTCCGGCTGCCCGCACAATTTGGCCGCCCTTACCCGGCACCAGCTCAACGTTATGCACCGTCGTACCCAGAGGCATGTTGCCCAGGGGCAAGGCATTGCCGACTTCAAAGGGCGAGTCGGGACCAGAAATTACGGTGGCACCCACTTCCAGCCCTGCCGGGTGGATGATGTAGCGCTTTTCGCCGTCCTGGTAGTAGAGCAGGGCAATCCGGGCGTTGCGGTTGGGGTCATACTCGATTGAGGCGACCTTGGCCGGAATATTGTGCTTGTTGCGATAGAAATCCACAATGCGATAGAGCCGCTTGTGGCCGCCGCCCCGGTGCCGACAGGTGACGACGCCCCGGTTGTTGCGCCCCTTGGGCCGATGCACCGAGCGCACCAAAGACTTCTCTGGCTCAGAGCGCGTCACTTCTGCAAAGTCTGACACGGCCCGCTCGCGCGTCCCAGGAGTGTATGGCCGATAAAACCGAATACCCATAGCTTCAATCTCCGGAGGTACTAAACTTCAGGGAACAGCGTGATCGAGTCCCCTTCTGCAAGCGTCACAACCGCTCGCTTGTACTGGGGGCGATGGCCTGCAAACCGGCCAACGCGACGCGCCTTCTGGGGCGGATTGTAGGTGCTGATACCCACGACTTTGACATCAAACAGATCTTCGATCGCCGCCTTGATCTGGGGCTTGGTGGCCTGACTCACCACTTCAAAACTGTACTGGTTGTTTTCCAATAGCAGGGTGGCTTTTTCAGTCACTAGGGGCCGCCGGATCAGATCGGGCAGCTTGCGCGGATCAAATTGCTTAGTCACCATAGACCTCCTGAATCGTTGCAAGGGCAGAGCGCGTGACCACAATCTGATCAGCCACCAGAATATCGAAGACGTTGAGGTTATTGGCCGAAATCATCCGCAGATTGCTGACGTTGCGAGCCGAGAGGTAGACGTTGTCGTTGCGCTGACCGACGATCATCAGCACCTTAGATTCTGAATCCACACCCCAGCGGGTCAGGGCCTGCACCAGTTCCTTGGTTTTGGGCCGGGGCAGATTCTCAATGAACTCTTCGACCACAATTAGATCTTCAACTCGGCTTTGAAACGCAGTCCGCAGAGCTAGCCTGCGCTCTTTCCGGTTCATCTTCACCGAGAAGTCGCGGGGTTTGGGGCCAAAAATCACACCGCCGCCCTTCCATAGGGGCGACCGGATCGACCCGGCTCTAGCCCGACCCGTACCCTTTTGCTTCCAGGGCTTGCGACCGCCGCCCCTGACTTCAGCACGGGTCTTGGTCGATACGGTGCCCTGCCGAGCGTTATGCATTTGGCGAATCAGCGCCCGATGCACGATGTGGGCCGCGCTTTCTTCCTTGGCCACTCGCAAATCGAGTGAAGCCTGCCCAACCTCGGCACCTTGCCAATCTTTTATGACGCACTCAACCATGGCTTTCCTTTCACCTCATGGGTGGCAAAATACTTAGAAACAGAAATCAGTTCGTTGAACCGCTTGGTCTGGTTGGTTCTAGAGGGTTCTAGAGGTTCCAGATTCAGTTCATCAGCCCTTCGCCCGCCCAACGGTTTTAGCCGGAACGATATTGAGGAGAGCACCAGGCTTGCCTGGAACAGCGCCCTTGATCAGCAGCAGGTTGCGTTCGGCATCGACCCGCACTACCGTCAGTTTGCGGACAGTCACCCTGGCGTTGCCCAGTTGACCCGCCATCCGCTTACCCGGATAAACCCGACCGGGTGTGGTGCCCGCACCAGTCGAACCCGGCAGCCGGTGGTTTTTGGAACCGTGAGCCATGGGGCCGCGCTTGAAGTTGTGCCGCTTCTGGTAGCCCGCAAATCCGCGACCAATGCTGGTGCCGATCACATCTACCGTTTGGCCCACCGTGAATGTATCGGCCTTGAGCTGCTGACCCAGCGTGAAATCGGAGGTGCTATCGAGGCGATATTCTTGCAGGTGGCGCAGGGGGCCAGCCTCAGCTTTGGCCAGATGTCCCAGTTCGGGCTTGGTCAGCGCTTTTTCAGCAACCTCACCGTAACCAAGCTGTACAGCAGTGTAGCCATCCGTTTGCTGGGTTTT
>JBJTUI010000281.1:0-5189 GCA_046080625.1 Elainella sp.
CCTGGCGATTCACGACTACGATAACAATCCGCAGCAGCTCACTAAGCGCTATGGCTCAGACGTGAAGCTGTCCGATCTGTTTGACCGGCAGCGTCCGGGCGGGCGAATTCTGACGCTGGATGGCTACCCGCACCAGGGCCAACCGATTATGCTGACCGAGTTTGGCGGCATTGCCTACGGCGAAGATCATCATATCTGGGGCTACGTGCGCTCGAATGAACTCTCGGATCTGCAACGGCGCTACAGCGCTCTGCTGACGGCTGTAAACCAGATCGAGCTGTTCAGCGGCTTTTGCTATACCCAGCTGACGGATACCTTCCAGGAGGCTAACGGGTTGCTCTATGCCGACCGCAGGCCCAAGTTTCCGATAGAGGCGATCGCCCATGCCACGCTGGGGCGGGGCGATCTGCCCTCGTTTCCAGATCGCCCCGACTTACAGCACTCTAACGGAGCCGTCTCCCAGTGCGGCAGCCAGGTCAGCTGCTAGAGAGTAACTGTTAGAGGCGGGGTTTGCTTCAGTGGAGCCGCTGGGTTAGGCTGACCGATCGGCAGAGGTTGATCGGGCCAGATGGGACTGCATTAACCGCTGGGCTGCTGGTGAATCTGGAGGCATAATAGTATATTTTTACTATGGCCAAAGGTTATTCCGACCTGGCGGTAGATGGCTTGCACCAGCAGCTAGACCTTGGCCCAACAGATTCAGGAGTAGGGCCAATGCATAACGAGGGTTCAGTCAAAGCCACCCGCGCCACCGTCCAGATCGGTTCCTTCGCGGTTGATGGTTTCATGCTGCCAGACGGCAGTTATAAAATGTCCCTGACGCAAGCTGCTGAAATTGTCGGTCTGGGAGTCCAGAACGCCTCAGATTTTTTGCGCTCTAAGACCTTGAAAAGCTTGCTGGGAGAGAGTTATACGCCTCAGATTTATGAGATTGAGCCAGAGGATCAGCTCCGGGGTCAAAGCCGCATCCGGGCCTTGCCGCTGGAGATTGTCCGCAAATATTGGCTTTGGCAGGCTTACCGAGGCAATAAACAGGCGAT
This sequence comes from Elainella sp., assembly GCA_046080625.1. GTDB lineage: Bacteria > Cyanobacteriota > Cyanobacteriia > Elainellales > Elainellaceae > Elainella. Next base: position 1,041 of record JBJTUI010000281.1, read on the forward strand.
GGCTCTGGTGGATGCCTTGATGGCAGAAACCCTCGAACGTCGGTTTGACCAAGCTTTTGGCGTCAGCCGCAGCGAGGAGGAGCGCAACGAGCGCTTGAGCGAACGACTGGTGGAGCAGCTCGAAACCGATCTCAGGGCTGCCTTTGACTACAGCACCGCCACCCAGGCCGAGAACGACTACCTGATTGGGTTGCTGCGCCAGCATGGCATCGACCCCTGGGCCTTGCCCGGTGAGGATAGCGCCCAGTCGTCAAGCTAGCTTAAGTCAGGCAGGACAGCGACTGTGATTGGAATTCCTCGATTAAGCGGAATTCACGCTATCCTCTGCTAAGATGTGGGCAATTATCAAGTCATAGCAGCGTAAATAGGCTGATAGCTTAGGTTTGCTCATAAGCCGCAAGTTGATTCCCTTGAGATGGCCAAAATTGCCCTATTGATCGGCATCAGTGAGTATGAAGAGACTGCTGTGCCCAATCTCCCAGCCGTCCAAGGGGATCTGGAGGCAATCCGACAAGTTTTGGAAGATCCGCAAATTGCTGGTTTCGATCGGGTGACGGTTCTGGCCAATCCGGTGCGGCAGGCTATGGCCGAGGCGATTGAGCAGCTTTTCTCGACGCACCAGTCCGACGATTTGCTGTTGCTCTATTTTGCGGGGCATGGCATCAAGGACGACCGAGGCAATTTATATCTCACCAGCGCTAACACGCGCCAAAATGCAGGCTGGTTGGCCAAAGCTTCGGCGGTTGAGTCGCGCTTTTTGCATGACCAAATGCAGGGCAGCCGCTGTAAGCGACAGGTGATAATTCTAGACTGCTGTTTTAGTGGAGCGTTTGCCGCCGGTTTATCGGCAAATCTATCGGCGAAGCAGGCACTAGCGACTGAGCCAATTACGGCAGCCATGCAGGATCAGTTTGGCGTGGTGGCGGTTGAGCCAGAGCCGCAGACGAAAGGGATGGCTGCCAGCCCAACCTCAGAGCAGATCGTCAAATCTCTGGGTTTGGAAGGACGGGCGATTTTGACTTCTTCCACCGCTAGCCAAGCTTCTTTTGAGGAACGCGATTCGCGGATTTCGGTCTACACGCGGCATCTGGTGGAAGGACTGAAAACAGGAGCGGCTGACCTGAATGGCGACGGCATGATCTTGATTGAGGAGCTGCATGAGTTCGCCAAGGAGCGGGTCCAGGAAGCCTTTCCCAGCATGAAGCCGGAAATCTACGCGATTAAGGAAGGCTACAAAATTCGGCTGGCCCAGGCAAAAATCAACGATCCGGCCCTGGAATATCGCAAGGAGGTGCAGCGGTCGATCCAGGACGGTGAGATTACACGCATCGGGCGACGAATTCTGAATCGGCAGCAGGGGACGCTGGGTTTGACGCCGGAGATGGCCGCCGCGATTGAAGCAGAAGTGCTGAAGCCCTTTCAGGAGTATCGGGAGAACTTGGCGGAGTTTCAGGAAGCGCTGGCAGAAGAATTGACCGCAGAGAAGCAATTGAGCCAGATTGCCTATGAACAGCTAAAGCGGTTTCAGCAGATTTTGCACTTGCGCGACGAAGATGTAGCGAAAGTGATTGCTCAACTTGTGCCAGATCAAATTGCTCGATATTCACGAGAACAGCAGAGTTTAGAGGCGCTAGTGACTGAACCGCAAACTGCCCCAAAGATTTCCCCATCGCCATCGGCTCCACCTCCGACACCTTCGACTCCTGCACCCAGCAACCTCAAAAATTTCAGTTTTGAAGTTGCGACCGTTGACAAGAAAGGGCAAGAAACTCAGCGGCAGACGAAGCAATCTAAAGCCTTTGTAGAAGATTTGGGCAATGGGATAACGCTGGAAATGGTATCAATTCCAGGTGGCAGCTTCCAGATGGGATCGCCTGAGACAGAGAAGCAGCGATATCAGGATGAATCACCCCAGCGCCAGGTAACGGTGCCCGCGTTTTTGATGGGCCGATATGCAGTGACGCAGGCTCAGTATGAGGCAATCGCAGGCAAGAATCCCTCTAAGTTCAAAGGAGCCAATCGCCCGGTTGAGCAAGTTTCCTGGAACGATGCTCAGGCGTTTTGCCAGAAGCTGAGTCAGCAGACGGGACGCAACTATCGCTTACCCAGTGAGGCGGAGTGGGAATATGCCTGTCGAGCTGGAACTACCACGCCGTTCCATTTTGGTGAAACGATTACAACTGACCTGGCAAATTATCGTGGTACAGATTGGGACTATCAAGGAACAACTTATTCTGGCAACTATGGTGCAGCCCCAAAAGGTCAATTTCGACAACAAACTACAGAAGTCGGGAGTTTTCCAGCCAATGCCTTTGGTTTGTGCGACATGCATGGCAATGTTTGGGAATGGTGCGAAGATGTTTATCACAAAACCTACGAAGGTGCGCCGACAGACGGAACGGCCTGGATAGCAGGCGGAGATCAGAATTTAAGGCTGCTGCGTGGCGGTTCGTGGATCAACCATCCTCAGCCCTGCCGCTCGGCGCATCGGGACAGGGATGCCCCCGACGCTCTGCCTTCTCGTGTCGGTTTTCGGGTGGTGGTTGTGTTGGCGTGAGGACTCTCTTAGCCCTTTGCTCTTTTACCCTCTTGCACTTTGCGCTGAATTTTGCGTACTCCCGCGCGAAGCGCGATCAAAATTTTTGACAATGTTACAATTTGTATCTCCAGTGGATTCTACTCCATTACCTCTGGTATTCTTCACCTACTTTGATGCTCTTGTGCTGCAAGAAATTACTTGTGCTGCAAGAAATCAAAGGTGGGATAGGCAAACTAACTGCCTGCTGCGTGGCGGTTCGTGGATCAACAATCCTCAGAACTGCCGCTCGGCGAATCGGAACAGGAATGCCCCCGACAATCTGAATTCTAATGTCGGTTTTCGGGTGGTGGTTGTGTTGGCGTGAGCACTCCCCGCTGTCAGAATTGGTGAATGGGAATTCATCAAGCGTACCTCAGGGAGTCCAGACCTATTCCAGCGATGGCGGTGACGCTATCCAGAAATCAAACCGGGTCAGATAGTTTGGTAGGTACTCCGAAGACCTGTCTGGCCCAACCCAATTGCCTCCGGTGGGTGATCAAATTCAATTAAGGCAGCTTGTACGAATAAGTTGATCACCTGGATCGGTCTACTGGCTTGAACAAGGGGCTTAAGCCCCTTGCCTGCTCAGGTTATTTTTACAAGACTCCTAATAATGATAGATATTGAGTCGGAGGAGATTCGTCAATGGATGCCACCCGTGACCTCAATGCTGTAAGCCATCCTCAACAAGAACACTATCGTCAGGTTTTGATCGCCCTGTTGCAGCGGCTCCTGCATCCTTCTTCTGATCCCATGATCCAAACGATTCCGATCATTGACACCCTACATGATCATTATCAGTTGCTGGATTTGGGATGGAGCGCAGAAGGCCAGAGAGTATTTTTACTTATCATTCATATTGATTTGATCGATGGCAAAGTGTGGATACAAGAAAATCGCACCGACGTGGATCTTGCTCACCTGCTGCTGCAAGCAGGCATCGAGCAACAGGATATTGTCTTAGGACTTCATCCACCCACATTGAGATGCTTTGGTGAATATGCAATCGGCTAGGTTACAGATGGTGCGAAATAGATACGAGTCGAAACCAACCAGCAGGAAACGGATCAAATTCTTGCGCCTTAAGCCCAGGATCAGCTGAATAGCTAGACTCTATGAAACATCTACCACCAGAAGCCGCAGAGCAGCTATTCCACTATTTGCCCGATTACGTCAAAGCAGCGCTGCGTGAAAAAGCGGCTGAGTTGGAATGTCCGCTAGAAGCTGTTGTTGAAATGGCGCTGGCCAGCTTTCTGGATCAGGAAGCTTTCAGCTTTGAGGATTGTCTCTTGACCAAACGACAAGAAGCCTGACGGCTTGCAGATCGATGAATATAGCCGTAGTCTTTTGGGTTAGGGCGGGGTGCAAAAGGATGGGAGCGGCACCCTAGCCCTCTCTGTCCTCGGCTAAGTGCGTAGCGCTACAATTCGAGTTTACAAAATCGCTGCTTCTGACAGAAGCGAGCCCTTGGGGAAGGCGTTATAGTGGGCAAGACTCCAGGGGGCCAAACTCCATGTATTCCCAAATCCTTGTCAAACCCGATGGCCGCAAACTGACGCTCTATAGCCGCC
>JBJTUI010000282.1:0-20441 GCA_046080625.1 Elainella sp.
TCACCACGTAGGCCGCGCCCATCATAAAGGCCGCCAGGGCCGACTCGGGGGTAGCAATCCCGCCCGCTGCCCCTACCCGAATCAGGTGGGGATATTGGTACTGGGCCTGGATCTCGTCGCGCAGGCCGATGATCGAGGGCAATAGCGATACCAGGGGCCGGTTGTCCGTGTGGCCGCCCGAATCGGCCTCGACCGTGATGTCATCCGCCATGGGCACCCGTGCGGCCAATTGAGCCTGGAGTTCTGTAATCAAGCCCTGCTCGACCAGCTCCTTCAGGAATTTGGCTGGGGCAGGCTGCATGAACTGGGCCGCCACCTCCCGGCGCGATAGCTTGGCGATCACCCGATGGCCGATCTGGATCTGACCGTCGGCACCCAGGCTGAGTCCCGCTGCCCGGTAGTAGACGATGTTGGCGGTGAGGGCGAGGAAGGCCGAGGCTTCGATGGTTTTGACGCCATATTTCAAGAACAGATCCACCGCGCCCCGCTCCATCAAGGGTTCAGCAGGGTTGTGGATCAGGTTAAAGGCGTAGGGGCCTTGGGGAAGGGCTTGCTGCACCTGCTGGAGGGCAGCTTCCAATCGCTGGGGAGGTACACCTCCGGCCCCAAACGACCCGAGTAAACCGGCCTGCCCCATGGCGATCACCAGATCGGCGGAGGCGATTCCGCCCGCCATCGCGCCCGTGGCATAGGCATAGCGGAGGCCGTGGAACTGGCGGAATTGGGGGTCGCCCAGCTGTTCGGGAGGGGTAGGCGGCAGCAGGGCCAGCGTCTCGGCTGAGTCAACTGGCTGGTTCGAAAGGCCCACCTGGCCGTTGAGCCGCACCACATAGCAGGGAGCTTGCAGGTTCAAGAGCATGGCTTGAATCGCGGCTGGCTCGAAGGCGATCGCTGGCTGAACCGGAGCTGGCGGCATGATCAGGCTCGTCATATCTAGTTCCCCTGACTTGCAACTAAAGTGGATTGGACAACGGCAGCAGTCTGAGCAGCGCTGAACTCGGGCAGATCGGCGCGTTCCACCATCTCCAGACCCAGGTTCTTCATTAGCGCAATCGTTTTGCCTTCGTAGATAGCCGAGCACTCTGCCTTGATATAGGGTTTGGGGCTGAGGCCGATTTCTGTCACCTCAACCTGATAGGTAATCACTCCGGAAGTAGGCAGAATCTGGCCACGATAGTGGCCGACCTGAGTTTGATGGAGCAGCGGTCGGGCAATCGCATCCTGCATCTGGGATTGCAGACCCAGATAGAGCAGGTAGAAGGCCAGGAGCTGGCCGCAGCCCTCGCCGACCAGGGTGCCAGGAATGCAGTAGTCGTCCTTGAAGTGGCAGTTAAAGTACCAAGCTTCCGGCGTCAGCGTTTTCTCGGCTGTCAGCAGACCCAGTCCCCAGGCACCGCCGCGAGGATCGACCGACGTGACCCGGTCAATCATCCGGATTTGAGCAGGCGGGAAGGTGAGGGTGGGATTCTTGCCCTGCGGATCGTAGGCTGGCCCAAAGCAGGCCGCAAAGTCCCCCCGGCTGAGCGACTCCAGGTCGGCCTGGCCGAAGCTGGTCTTGGAGCATTGCAGCAGGGGCGCAAAGAACCGCTTCTGGAGCTTGCTGCGCATCAGCTGCTCGACGCGGCTCTGGGGAATGCCCTGGCCCTTCAGCAAGTCTTCGTCCGAGAAGAAGCCTGCCTTGCATTCCATCTGCATAAACTGCTTGTCGCCCACGTAGGTCTTGTGCGTGAACGTAAACAGAATCATTTCGCCCATGCGGCTGAAGTCATGAGCCCGCACTTCGCAGCGCATAGTTTGGCCCTCGCGCGGCAGACTGTCCATGAAGGTAATCGTGCCGCCCAGCGCCCGGTAGACCCGCTTGCCTTGGGTTTCAAAGTCTACGCCGATATAGCTCATCAGGAAAATATTGGAATGGGAGGCTTCCACCGCCACGGCGCAGGGCATGTAACCACCGGTCGAGTACCAAGCTCCTACTGGAATGTCATACTCGGTTTCGATGAAGCAATCCTCCAGCACACCGCGCTGGGCCTCTAGTTTGGTAACGCGGCTGATAAACAGGTAGGGCGGCATCGGGACGCGAGTACAGCGAGGCAGCAAATCAATTGCCTCGAATTCCTTGCCAAAGACATTAGAGAGCTTGCCACAAGCCATCTCCAGCACTTCGTCTTCATCAAAGATCACATGGGCCGGCTTGGGCGGCTTGGCAGCTGGTGCTGGTTCCCCCAGTGCTCCAGCTCCCCCCAAATTCGGGTCGGTCAGGGCCTGACCCGACAGGGCAATCTGGTACTGGATCAGCTCGCCCAACTGACGCAATCCAGCTTGACGACTTTGCAGGAAGGCCTGGGTGGTGCCGCTAATCTGCTGTTGGTGCAGATGCAGTGCCTGCATATTGGCATCCAGCAGCCGGATCGACTGGGCCAAGTCGGCAGAGGGGCTGGGGGCAGCGTTGGTCTGGGCCGCAGATGGCTCAGAAGGCTGAGGCAGGGAAGGCTCGGGCAGAGGATTGGCCGAGGAATTAACGGATTCAGAGTCAGGTAGGTTCACTGGTATGACTGGATGAGAGAGGGAGAGAGCAGATTGATCGATGGCGTGGCCGTTAGAAGACATAAGTTCCGCAGGGGAACCGGCAGCAGGCAGAGAAATCTGCTGAATCTGAGGCGTGAAGCTAACTGATAGGGGCTGAACCCAGTCAGCCACTTGTACTGAAGCTAGGCTAGGGATGGGCTGCGGCAGCGCTGCGACAATTGGCATCTGGGCTGCGGGACGCTTGACGCATTGACCCGCAAATTTTCCGCGGTTGGCCTCGGTGACGATAGATGACTGAAGGCGCGGAGCACCGGGCAGCATCACCGTCCGAATCAGGGCTTTCGCTTTGTTTTGTGAATTGGGCAGCGGCAGGTAGAGGGGCGACAGATCGACCGGGGCCTGATGGCTGGCTAGACGGGCCAGAGCCCGCACAATCGCGGTGTGATTATCGACGCCGCGACTGTTAATCGTGAAGGCCACGTGCTGACGGTCCTTCAGGGTCTCTTTAATCCAGCGGGAGCAGCTGCCACCGGGACCCAGCTCCACAAAAATCCGGGCCCCATCTTCGTAGGTCTGGGTGATCAGGCGGGGGAAGTTGCAGGATTGGCTTAGGGCCGTGGCGATCGAATCGGCCACCGAATCTTTATCAAGGCGAGTGGCCTGACCGTAAGTTGCGGCAGTGTAGAAACTGATTGGCGGTTTCTCACCGACAGGCAGTGAGGCCCAGTCCTTGAGCTGGTTAAACTCCAGGCGAACCGGGTCACAGTGCAGGATGCCACTGAGCGGCAGGGGGAAATAGTCGCACTTCAGGGTTTCGATCAGCTGGAGGCAGGCCTGCCGGTCGCCCCCGATCATGACTTCGTTGGGGGTGTTGATATGGGTGACATAGACCCGCTTGGTCTGGGCAACTGCCGACGTGACGGTTTCGGCAGAGGTCATCAAAATGAAGCTGCCCCAAAAATCGTCCTCAGTGCTGGCAGGCTCCAGCCCCCAGGCTTCTCGAATCGCCGTTTTAGGACCGGCCAGCCGGGTTTTGAACAGCTCGGAACTGTGCATCTGGGACGAGATCGTGTCAATATCCGACCAGATGCCGAGGGAGAATAGCATCGACAGCTCGCCCAGGCTGTAGCCAAACGCTATCTGGGGCTGGAGGCGGAACGAGTCGCGCAGGATTGCAGTGGCCTGAATCGCCGCAACAGTACCCGAGACCAGCATGATCTCCGAGTCGTTGCTGAAGGCAGTATCCAGCGCTTCTAACTGGCGAGCCGTGGGTTTGGTAAGACTGCGGGGGTAGAGCCGCTGGCTCTGGCCATAGAGCAATTCATCCAGCTGGTTGCTGTCTTCAAAACCATGCCCATGCAGGTTGGGAAAGAGCCGGAAGACATCGCGGCCCATGCCCATGTAGGACATGAACGCGCCGGGGTAGACGAAGGCCACCTTGCCCGTCTTGCCCTGAGGATGGGGAGTAAAGTAGCTGCCCGCTGGCGTCTGCCAATCCCGGCCCTGCTGGAAGGCCCGCTCAATTCCCTTCAGGCCGCGATGAATCTCTTGCAGCACTTCGGTTTTGCTGCTGCCAACAATTACCACGACATAGTTCTCCGTCCCGGCAGACTGGCTTTGCTGGAAGATAGAAAACAGCTGGCTGGCAATTGGATGGAGGGAGTTGGAGGCTTCGATTTGCTGCTGAAGCTGCTGAAGCTGGTGCAGCAGGCTAGCCTGGTCAGCGGCAACCAATGGCAACAGCTGGAGCGGCATCTGCGCCAGGTACTGGCTGGAGCGCTGGGTCTGGGTCAAGTCCTCCGACAGGATCACATGGGCACAGCTGCCGTCTAAAGCCAGACCGTTGATCGCCGCAATTCGCTTGGTGCCCTTGGTCTTAACTGGCCAGGATGTGGATTCGCTGGCCACGTAGAAGGGCGAGCCTTGCCAGAGTTCGGGATGCTTGGGAGCCGTCCACTGGGGCAGGGCCGGAATGTAGCGGTGATAGATACAGAGGGCTGACTTAATCAGGCTGGCCATGCCGGAGGCCGAGAAGGTGTGGCCGATGTTGGCCTTGACCGTACCCAGGGCACAGCTGAGGTCAGGGCTGCCGGTGCGGTAGGCCTGGGTGATGCCGCCGATCTCGGCCCAGTCTTCCTGGGGAACGCCGCTGCCATAGACCTCCAGGTAGCCAACATCGGCAGCCGTGACGCCAGCCTGGGCAAAGGCAGTTTGACAGGTTTGAGCCACGGTCTGGGGCGAGGGAGAAGTGGGCTGATCAGCCGCCAGGGTTTGCTCCTGGCTGAGGCTGATTGCATCGATGGTGGCGTAGATCCGGTCGGCGCTCTGCTTAGCCTGGTCCAGGCGTTTCAGCACCACGGCTCCAGCCCCTTCGCCCACCAGCCAGCCGCTGCTCTGAACATCCAGTCCCGGAACCGGTTCACCCTTGTGGGAGGCCGCCAGCTTCTGGCGCAGCAGCACGTTCTCGACCCCGCCCGCCAAATCCACCGCGCCGACCACCACCGCATCCACCTTGCGGTCGGCCAGGAGAATCTGGGCCACCTCTAGAGCTTTGAAGGTAGAGTTCTCGCCCGCCGAGATCGTCAGAGAAGGCCCGGTGAAATCCCAGGCTGCCGAGATCCGGCTGGCCATGATGTTGCCAACATAGCTGATGTAGCGGTTCACCTGGGCTGGCCAGCAGATGCTTTCCCGCACAATCTCCTTGATCTCGCCCTCCAGGCTGTCCGCCAGCTCCAGATTGGCCTGGGCCAAACCTTCTGGAATTTGCCACAGGGAGTCACAGCGGGCCCGGTAGAGGTGGGCGTTGCCTTCGGTTTCCATCGCCACGATCACAGCCACATTGCCGCCTTCTGGCAGATTGGCGTTTTGCAGCGCCTCGTCCGCCACCTTCAGGATCAAAAGCTGCTGCGGAATCGGCTGTTCGTAGAGGTTGGGCTGGATCTTGTAGCGCAGGAAATCCACGTCGAAGCTTTCGATATAGGCACCTTGGGGAGCCTGCCCGTCTTCAAAACCGTATTTCTTCAGCAAGGCCTCGGACTTTTCGATGCCCTGCCAGCGCTCCGGCGGCACCGAAACGAAATGCTGCTGGCCCTCGTAGATGCTGCGGTCGAAGGCGTCGAGACCATCGCAGGGGCCAAAGAAGGCGTCCATGCCGATAATCGCAATCGGTTCGACTGGCGGGACTGCGGGCGGCTCGGCTGGCTGGCTGAGGTCGGGCTGCTCCATCACCAGGTGGGCATTGGTACCGCCAAACCCGAAGGCGCTGACCGCGGCTCGCTTCACGGGGGCCAGGGTCTGGGGCCAAGGGGTCATTTCGGTGACGACCTGATCGGCAGCAATCACATCGTTATTGGAAGCCAGCGGTTCCCGCACGTTGATGGTCGGGGGAATCACGCCGTTGGCCATGCTGAGGATCACCTTGATCATGCTGGGCATGCCCGCCGCCGTCAGCAGGTGGCCCAGGTTAGATTTCACTGAGCCGATCTTGGGCTTGCCGCCATACTGGCCGAAAAAGGCGTCCATCGAGCTGAGTTCGGTTTTGTCGCCCAAATCGGTGCCCGTCGCGTGGCATTCCACGTAGGCGATGCTCTGGGGGTTGACGCCCGCATCGACATAGGCCCGTTCAAAGGCGAGCTTTTGGCCCTTGGAACTGGGCGTCAGGAAATGTTTACCCTTGCCGTCGTTCGACAGACCCACGCCCAGAATCGTGGCGTAGATTTTGTCGCCGTCTCGCACCGCATCGCTGTAGCGCTTCAGGGCCAGCATCCCGGCCCCTTCGCCGGTAATCATACCGCCGGAATTCTGGTCTAGGGGGCGACAGATGCCGTCGCTGGGGTAGGCCCGGTAGAGGGAAAAGCCGATGTGGGTGACGAAGGGGTCAGAGCAGCTCACCGCCCCGGCCAGCATCAGGTCAGCCTTGCGGGAAATCAGGTATTCGCAGGCCAGCTGCACGGCGTAGAGGGGCGAGGCGCAGGCCGCATCCAGGGTGAAGCTGGTACCCGATAGACCTAAAGCCTGGGGAATCAGGGTGGAGGGATAGCCCGCCGTAAACAGGTTAAACGGCGAAACCTGCTCGGGTGTTAAACCGGGCAGGCGCAGATCCTGTTGCAGCAGCTCCTGGAGGGCCGCTTCGACCGCTTTGCGGTAAATTGGCGTCACCAGCCGCTGGGAAAATTTGGTAGGGGAAGAGAGGTTGCCCAGAATCACGCCGCACTTGGCCAGAAAATCGGGCCGATCCAGGTAGCCGCTGTCGATCAGGGCCTGCTTGGCGACGTAGAGTGACCATTTGAAAATGTCGTCGAGGCCCTCCAGAAATTCGGGGGCAAATCGGTAGCCCGTCGGGTCAAACTGGAAGTCACGAATGAAGCCGCTGCGCTTGCAGTAGAACCGATCGGGCGTGCCTTTCTCCGGATTGTAAAACAGATCCGGGTCAACCCCAACCTGCTCTTTCGTAAGCTGAGAAATCACGTCCTTCTGGGCAATCAAGTTCTCCCAGAACTGTTCCGGCGTAGCTGCACCTGGGAACAGACAGGATAGACCGACTACTGCAATTCTTTCCATAATGGCTGATTTCTCCTAACCGCCTGACTCAAACAGAATCTATCAAAGTCGCGAGTGAAAATGAATAGTTTTTGGACAAGTTTGCGAACTCATTAAACCAAATTCATCAAATCATTGTTATCAAGTCACTGAATGTAGCCAATCGAACTAGCAAAGACACGATTCAGCTGTTGAGCAATGGCGACTTTGATACCAGCCATGTGAAAATAAACGGCCCCCTTGGCGTCATGGGCAATAGCGTCAGCAATGACATGACTTGTGGTGGCAGATTTGACTTCAACCGAAAGGTAATAATCATCTCCTGCCGCCAGCGACTGATATTGCTCGATGAGCTGAAACTCGGCAGCTAAACCCATGCCCTGGTGAAACTGCTGTACCCAGACCGCAACGGCCTGACAGACCGTATCGGCACTGTAGGGATCAAAGGTTTTGACTAAAAACTGGCCCTGCTGCGCCGGATCGAGCTGAGGAGCCACACAGTGGAGCGTCACCCGCTGGTCGCTGAGGTTAAACAGCTGGGAGATTCCCTGGAAGCTAGCCCCCTGGAATAGGCTGGTTTGGTACAGAGCCTGACCGGGGCGAGATTGAATAGCCCGCAGATCGAAGCGATTGTAGGTCGGGACAGCCCGATCGGCCTCGCTGCTGGCCGTCACGGTCACTAGACCTCGATAGTGAATATCGACCTGATCCGGATGCTGCTCACTCCAAATCAGAACTTCCGAGACAATTTCACTGTTTTGCTTCTTGACTTCCTGCACATCCACCACAAAGGACTGGGGCTGAAGGCCATCAAACACAATCCCTTCCAGAACACGGAATTCTTCCAGCTTGCGAAAACTGTAGCCGGGATAGCGCTGTTCACAGGCGTTGATCAGCCAGGAGGCTGCCACGGTAGCAGGCAGGGCTGGCCCATCGCCAGCGACGTAGTCCTGCAAAAACGGGTTGGCGCTGGGGTCGAGCTGTCGCCGAATCCGGTAGCTGCTGAGGGGAGTGGTCAGGGGAGCCGCCGTCGGGGTGATTGGGCTGCCGATAATAATTTGGGCTGGCTGGGGAGCCGACTTTCCCAGCTCACGGGTCAACATCTGGGCACCGACATGCAGCGGAATCACGGCGATGTTGCGCTGGGCAAAAATTTTCTTCAGCTCTGGTGTAACCATGCCGCTGTCCCACGGCCCCCAGTTCACGGCAACCACCTGGCAGTTGGGATACTGGCGCTTGAACAGATGGGCCGATTTGTTCAAGATTTCATTGGCCAGGGCATAGTCCGCCTGACCGGCGTTGCCGTAGAAGCCCGCCACCGAGGAAAACAGCACCAGATGCCGCAATTGACCGGGAGCAACACAGCCCAGCAGGTTTTCTAGCCCGGCAATTTTGGCCGAATAGACCGTCTCAAAATCCCGCTCGGTTTTCTTCTCGATCAGCTTGTCGGCCAGATTACCCGCCCCGTGGATCACGCCTGTGATTGGCCCGGTTTTGCGCTCAACCTCGGCAATCGCCTGGGCCAAGTCAGGACTGGTGATGTCAACACTGACATACTCAACCGCAGATCCAGCCGTGGCCAGCTGGCTGAGCGTGTGGCGAATTTCGCGCTGGGAAGTGATCCGGCTGAACAGCTTTTGAATGCCGATTGGCGTCGGTTTTTCACCCTGGGCAATCAGAGCCTGCATCGCCCGCTTTTTCAGCTCGGCTTCGTTGGTGCAACCCTGGGCCCAGTCCGGCTCAGCGGCGATCGGCGATCGGCCCAGCAAGATGAACCGACAGCGGTGGGTCTGGGCCAAATTTACGACACATTGCGCCGTGACGCCTCTGGCTCCGCCACTCACCAGGAACACCGAGTCGGAAGAAATATGGGTCATAGATGAGAGAGGCTCCTTTTACTGAACGGCTGGGCTGAACGACTGGGCGAAATGGGCTGCGGGTGGGGCAGATTGGCCAGAGCGTTGAGCACAGCGATGGGGAACAATGCGAGCGTAGACTGGGGACGGTGCTTCTGAAGAACGCAGGCAGAATAGCCTGGATATCGGTCTGGGAATGGACTGGGACAAGGCAGATCGGCTAACGCATCGATCTAGGGTCGGGCCAGCCTATCAGGATCGGGCCAGCCTACTAGGGCCAGCCCATGGCTTGATCGGGGCGATCATACCGTCAGCGTGACTCTGCCTTTGGCTCCGTAGGCCACCTCGGTGACGCTGCGATCCGGGTCATGCAGCTCAGCTAGAATGCAGGCCGTGATCTGGTCGGCATCCAGGCTGGGGCTGAGATCCAGGGCGCGGCAGGCGACGGTGGGCCATTCCATCGCCAGGGTTTTGGTGAGGCCAAACAGCCCGGCTGGGATTGCGGTGAAGCTGTGGTCGTGGTCGAACCCGAAGGCTCCATCTAGGTGGGTGACGGTGTAGAAACCGCTGTGGGCCGTTTGGCTCAGCGTCTGCTTCAGGTGCTTGGCGATGAAGAACACCTGTTTGACAATGGCCCGGTCTGCTTCCAGGAAGGCCAGCCCCTCGGCAGCGAAGCGCGGATGCAGGTGGATGAAGGCACCAATGGGACCGTCGGCGGCAATTTCGGCGAGCCGCTGCTGCAAATGGGCTTCGGTCAGGTCTGCTAGAATCACGCGACGCACTCCGGGGGGAAGGGGAACCTGCTGGGGCAGAAGTTCAGGCGGAAAACTCAGAACCGTTACCCGCCAGCCTTTTTCGAGGAGAGCCTGCACCAGCTTCAGCGTCGTTACCGAACCGTTGTCCGTCACGAGGCAGGTGGCTTGGGGCAGGCTATATTCCAGGACATCTGGGGTGGGCAGGGGCCGCAGTCTAACGCAGCGTCTTTCGATCCCTTCCAGAACCTCAATCGGCGCGTTGGCCCCATCCATCCCAGCATCAAGCCCGGCTGGCGGGTAGGCTAGCGTGGGCGCTAGACTCTGACCGTTTTTTTTTTTGCGCGGCAGGGTCGAGGAGCGATTGAATCACCTCAACAACCTGGCCGAGGGTGCGAATTTCCACGACCGCTTCGGGATTGGGCTTGGCCATGTTGGGCAGCGATTCTTGCAGGGCGCTGAGGATCTCAACCCGCTTGATCGAGTCGATGCCCAGGTCCGCCTCCATATCCATCTCCATCTCCAGCATCTCGGTGGGATAGCCCGTCTTCTCGCTGACAATCTGCACCAAGAGCTCGCTCAGCCCGGCGTTCAGCTCGGCAGCTGGGGCGGCTGGAGCTTCGGCAGTCACGGTCGTGACAATGTCAATCACTTCCACATCCGTTGCAGTGGTGCTGGCGGTGGTTTCGGTCACGAGCACGGTTTGCGCAACCGGAGGCTTGCCCATCAGCGACTGAATCACCTCAACAACCTGGCCGAGGGTGCGAATTTCCACGACCGCTTCGGGATTGGGCTTGGCCATGTTGGGCAGTGATTCTTGCAGAGCGCTGAGGATCTCAACCCGCTTAATCGAGTCGATGCCCAGGTCAGCCTCCATGTCCATCTCCATCTCCAGCATCTCGGTGGGATAGCCCGTCTTCTCGCTGACAATCTGCACCAAGAGCTCGCTCAGCTCGGCATCCAGCACCGTTGTTACCTCGGTGTGGGTTTCGATGTGGGTTTCAGTATGAGTTTCGGTGTGGATCACTTCCGTGTGAATCACCTCGGTATGCAGAGCCTCGGCCTTAACCGGTTCGAGCTGGACCGGTTCAAGCTTGGCCGGTTCGGATTTAGGCGCTTCAACAGCTACCGGCTGAACCAGGGGCGGTTGGGCCACAGGCTGGACAACGGGTGCTATGGGTTGCGAAACAACGGGTTCAGGAGCCTTTACTTCAGGCAGCTTTACTTCAGGCAGCCTTACCTCGGGGGCTGCTGGCTTGTGGCCACTGCTGAAGCCGTTGCTGGGAGCGGCTGGTGCAGGCATGGGGCTCGGAGCAGGCAGATCGGCTGGCGCTACTCCGGTGAGCAGGCTGTACTGCTGCTGCACCAGCTGGAAGAACTGGTTGTTGTATTCCGCGTGCTGATTCAAAGACTGGGCGTGAATTTGCAGCGTTTCGGCTTGGTGGCTGTGGAATTTCTGCAGGCTCTGATCCAGACTGCTGAGGATATCGGCCTTGGTTTCGAGCTGACCAGCGCTAGATAGAATCTGGTTTTGCTGTTGTACCAGGTGGCTGAAGATCTTGGCATATTCAAGCTGACCACTCAAATATTGACTGTGAATCTTCAGGGCCTCAGCCTGTTGTTGATTAAATTGAGCGAAGTAGGATTCCAAGTTAGCAAGTGGGCTTTGGTAGTTCATAGAGGAGGCTGACATAGACTTCACGAATTCAGTTGAGCGGACAGGCTGTTGAGGTGCCGGGGCACTCAGGGCAGCTTCTAACGTGGCAGAGGAAGAGTGCAGTTCGGTGATCTGCGGAGTCTGGGCTACGCCATGGTGGCTATTGGTGGCCGCATGACCGTTTACACCCTTGCTTGAGCCATTGTGTGAATCGTTGTGAGAACCGTTGTGAGAACTATTTCTCAGGCCGTTGTGAGAGCCATTGCTCGAACCGTTACGAGAGCCGTTGGCTGAGTTAGCAGCATTTGCCAATCCATTCGAGGTCTGGGCTGGCGCTTTGCCGTTGGTAGGCTGTTTGCCATTGGTAGGCTGTTCGCCATTGGATTGTAGACTGGCAGCTGGGATGACACTAGCAGCTGGCCCAACCTTGGTAGCTGGAGCGTCAGATATGGCCTTGCTACCGTTGCCATTTGGGTTGGCAGCAGGCGCGTTAGCCACAATCGGGCTCGGTGTCGGTTCGGCTGGCAGTTTGGCTGGTGCTGCGGGCTGAAGAGCCGCTGCGCCCTGAATTCGGAAGCCGTCCTGCAACGCAGTCTCAAAGGCTTTCTTGGTCTTGTCGCTGACGTAGTTGCAGCCGTTGAGCCGGACATAGTAGCCGCGCGGATTCCTGGGTTCGGGCAGCGGCTTGGGCAGCTGGTAGGAATCAACTGACTGCAGGGCTAGACCGGTGACACGCAGCTTGGCAATCGCCTCCTGGAGCTGAACATCGCTGGGCTTCTGGCGGCTGCCGTTGAGTGCTACCGCTACGTGGGGCCGGTCACCCAAAATATCTTTCACCAGGTGGGTCAGCACGCTGCGGGGACCGATTTCGACGAAGATCTGCCCGCCTGCTTTGTAGATGTTCTCAATCTCCTGCTTGAAGGACACCGGGCAGCACATGTGGTTTTGCAGGTTGCGCTTGATCGCTTCGGGTTCGCTGGGGTAGGGAGCCGCCGTGACGTTGGTATAGACCGTCGCCTGGGGCGCTTGAAGCTTCACCTGGTCAATGGCGCGGGCAAAGGGCTGCTGGGCATGGGCCACCAGAGTTGTGTGGAACGCGCCCGACACGGGCAACAGCACCGCCGTCATGCCCTTTTCCACCAGCACAGCCTGCACTTCGGCAATCGCTGGCTTGCTGCCCGCCAGCACGACCTGCTGGTTCGAGTTCCAGTTGGCAATCGTCACTCGGGGGTGGTTTTGCAGCACTGCTTCAATCTGCTGTACGTCGCCCGTCACAGCCAGCATCGTACCCGCATCAAATCCGGGGTTCTCCGGGGCCGCCATTGCCTGACCACGCGATTTTACCAGCTGGAAGTAATCCTGATCGCTGAGCACACCGCCAGCCCAGAGCGCCGTCAGCTCACCAAAGCTGTGGCCAGCCAAAAAGTTGGGGCTGAACCCGGCCTGCTGCATCAGTTTATAGAGGCCAGCGCTAAAGGCCGCAATCGCAGGCTGAGAATAGGCAGTCTGGCGGAGCTGGTCTTCCTGGGCCTGCTGATCTTCCGGGGTGAAGGCCGATTTGGGGAACACCACGTTCGACAGCCGCTGCTGCTTGGCTGCTGCCAGCAGGCTATCCAGATGGCCATAGGTCTGGCGCAGCTCCGGGAAATGGTTAACCAGCTCGCGGCCCATCTTCAGGTATTGGGAGCCCTGACCTGGGAACAGCGCCACCACTCGGCCCTGCACATCGCTGGCCCGCTCCTGGTAGAAAATGCCGTTCGGGTGATCCCAGGCGCTGCTGGTCGATTTGGCCAACAGGCTAGCGGCAGTCTTCAGCTTTTGGCGGGCCTCATCCAGCGTGCTGGCCGCAAAGCCAATCCGGGCTGAGCTGGCTGGAATCTCCTGCTGGGCCTCCGCCACGAGGTCGGCATAGGTCCGTTCGGCCTGTTCCGCCTGGAGCGACTGGAGAACGCTGTTGCACCGAGCGGCTAACTCGCTCTGGGTCGCGGCGTGCAGCAGCACCACCTGGGGCAACTGCTGAATCCGATAGGGCTGCTGATGCTCGGTCTGGTATTCCTCCAGCACCATATGGTAGTTGGTGCCGCCAAACCCAAACGAGCTGATGCCAACCCGACGCGGCGCATCGCCTGCCGCTTTCACCCAGGGTCTGGCCTCTGTGTTTAGATAGAAGGCTGTCTTCTCTAGCTCCAAGCGGGGGTTGGGCTGGTTGATATTGATTGTGGGCGGCAGAATTTTGTGGTGCAGGGCCAGGGCTGCTTTGATCAGGCTGGCTGCACCCGCGGCGGCCTTGGTGTGGCCAATCTGGGACTTGACGCTGCCCAGGGCAATCGATTGGGACGGAATCGGATATTCGCCGAAGAACAGCTTCAGGGATTCTACCTCGCTGTAGTCGCCAACCATGGTGCCGGTGCCGTGGGCTTCGAGCAGCCCCACGCTGCTGGGCTCAATGCCGCTACCCGCGTAGGCCCGCTGTAGGGCTAGCACCTGACCCGCCGGACGGGGGGCGTAGATGCTCTTGAACTTGCCGTCGCTGGAAGTACCGATGCCGCGCACCACCGCGTAGATCCGGTCGCCGTCGCGTTCTGCATCGGCCAACCGCTTCAACACCACCATGCCCAGACCTTCGCCCAGCATCATCCCGTCTGCATCCACATCAAACGGGCGGGTCTCCTGACGTCTAGACAGGGCTGGTGTTTTGCTGAAGCAGAGGTAGGCGAAACAGGAGTTATCCGTATCAACCCCGCCGGTCAGCATCATACTGGCTTCGCCTTCCAGCAGTTCGCTAATTGCCGACCGAACTGCGGCCAGGGAGCTGGCGCAGGCCGCATCCACCGTGCAGTTGACGCCACCGAAGTCGAGGCGGTTAGCGATCCGGCCCGAAATCACGTTCGACAGCATCCCTGGAAACACATCTTCGTTCCATTCCAGGTAGGCCGCTTTGATTTTCTCGACTACGCGCTCGGTGTCATTGTCCGACAGTCCGCAGTTTTTCAGAACCCGCTTCCAGATTGGGGCATGCATCCTGGCTCCCAGAGGCGTAGTCAGCTGCTTGCCCACAGCAGAGCCGAGAATTACGCCGATGCGGCTGCGGTCGAATTCGCGAGTCTGACCATAGCCCGCATCCTCCATGGCCCGCTTAGCTATCACCAGGGCCAGGAGTTGGGAGATGTCAGTTGCTTCAACTAGGTTGGGCGGCAGGCCAAACTCAACCGGATTGAAGTCAATTTCTGGAATGAAGCCGCCGCGCTTGCAATAAGTTTTGTCTTTGGCTTTGGGATCGGGATCGTAGTGATCGTCAATGTTCCAGTGGGAAGCGGGAACTTCGCGAATGCAGTCAACTTCATGGAGAATGTTCTCCCAGTACTCGTGCAGGTTTTGAGCTTCTGGGAAAATTGCTGCCATCCCAACGATTGCAACTGGTGTTTTACGCAGCCGTTCGTTGAGCTGGTTGACCGAGAACTTTTCAGAATTTGACTCAGTATTTGACATTCTTCTCCCTTTTCCCTGGATCAAATTTTTTACAACTTTTTCAACAGCTTCGAGGTCATCTCGTAACTGCGCAATTGCAGCGTCAACTTTGTGAGCAGACATAGCTGAACTTTCACCATCGCTACATCAGTGGGCATGAAATTGTCGATCGCTTTAGACGAGAGCTAGAGGCTCTAGTCAAAGCTTGCACAGCTAAAAACTGGCCCAAACCTATGCCAAAACCTGAAAGCCGCTGCGTTACAGCCTAAAAATGATCTGAAACCTGAATCAAATCATTAAAAGTCGATTAAAACTGTACATTTAGAACCTGTCAGTAGGCACAAGCTACAGAATGCGTGAAGATATGTAGAATTAGCGCATAGGTCAACGCTCAGGTTAGTGGAGACATGGCACAGCAGGATAGACTTCGACTGAAGCAATCCCGGCAACCAGTTCTCCTAAGTGAGAGAGCGTACTTGAATCTGAGCCACGCCTAGCGCAGCTCTATAGCGAACCGACCCGCAGACCTCAATCAAACATCTTGAACACTTGAGGATATTGCTCCGAACCGTAGCCTTATGATTAGCGCAAGCAACTTTCCTAGACCTGTCAAGCAGGGTTCGATCAGCATCAAGTCGTGAACAAGCCTCGACTGTAATAGAGATCATAAGGATAGCAGCGCAAGCAATCAACTGAATGGACAGCTGTGCAACAAGCGGAACGAAGCTAGATTAAGCGGAGATTTGGGTGGGCTGAGTTGGGTTTTTAGAAAATTGAATTGCTGGAACATTACCCAATTGGGTAGCGGATAAAACCAGCCTGGCTCGCTGAGCCACCGACCTTTCAGGGCATTGAGTTTAGCATGATTCCGCGCTCCTCGCACCAGCAGACGGCGACATCTGCTTTCAACAGCAGCTTAACCAAAAGCAGCAAGGAGCCAAACAACGAAAACCAAGTGAGAATCTTCAGAAACAGATCAGAACCCGAACCGCGCAATCTGTCAGCACAACCTCCTCCGAGACATCAACAGAACCAGAACACCAGACTAGGGGAAAAATCGTTTCTCGATCTTGCTATGAGACTCTTCGCCAGCTCGCAAGCTGTCGCAATGCATCCCTTCCTAATCGTGATATACCTAACTCAGTGCAAGTTCAAGTGAATCCACGTAACTTTATGGTTACTTTACATTGTCAAGGAGTTTCGAGCAAGCAATCTACTAAGCACTAGCTGGCCGCTTATTGAAGCAGAGATGAAGCTGGCATATCCGTATTTTTCGCGTCATTTCTGGTAGCCATTTTACCAGAACATCCGCTTTGCCATTGGCACTGGCTCAGTCAGGCCACGCGGCAAATCATCGAGCCAGTGGCTCCTAAATTTTATCATCCTGTCCTAGCTTCACCTCCCCACCTCCCCACCTCCCCACCTCCCCACCTCCCCACCCCTTTGCTGGCAGGCTCGATCTTAAACTTTCAATGTAAATTCGGGTTTTGTGTTTTCCGAAACAGAAATTCTAGTTATTGACATTCAATGCTAATCTTGGGTAAAAGAAGATTGAACTGCAAATAGCGAGCTAAGGCATGGGTGTGAGCCCGGGGCAAGGTTTATGGGTTCCTTGGCCTGCTGCTACCCTGCGACGACCTTGACGCGACTTCGAGCTTTACAAGATTTCGAGCTTTACGGAATTTCTGGCCCCGCTACGGGGGTGTTTACTTCCAATTGGGTTTCGGCCTTTTTGATTCCTGTCTAGCCCCTTTGAGCTGGACTCGTAGATTGAATTACCTTGTGTGGTGGTTCCAGGAGGATCATGAACCGTTGGGGGTGCAGTACCGGCATTCCACGGGCATTTGCACTTGAACTTTATCTAGTAGCCATGAGGATGAAGCGGCGGCTATTTAGTTTTTCTAAAGAACCTGCACCTGCCCGGACAGATCTCCAAGCAGGTGCAACAATCTATTTGGACAGGTGTTGCTCCTGCTGCCTGAGCAGGCTGATGCATGGGTAGTCAGGTGATGGAGCTACGTCGGCTAGGCGCAGCGCTCTGCTGGATACCAAGGAACGGGGAAGTAGGTCAGCCCAGGTTGGTTTGCTTACCCCAGACATTTCGTCCGCCCCGGCAATGGCCGGGGGTAGGTCGCACCGCGATTTTCAGGCAAAGTTTCTTGGGATCAGAATACTTCGAACAGGAGTTGCTTCAGGCAGAAGTTTCCGGTAACGAGGTGTTCAGGTCAAACGGTTTGGTTCAATCGAATGGACGTGTGCATGCTGGTTGTTTAGCGATTTTGGGAGGAACCATCAAATGACAAGAGATGGAACAAGGGATGGAGGTTATTCGTTTCGGAGCAGCGCTCAACAGTGGGCGATGCTCTTAGCAGCATCAGGCGTCCTGGCCATGGGGGCTGCTTATTTTTACAACACGTTCTCCCGCGCTCAGCCTGCCGCCGAGGTTGGTGCCGCTTCCGCGACCGTGCCCGTTCAGGCGCAGCCTGCTCCTGATCGCGTTTCTGCCCTAGGCCGCCTCGAACCCCAGGGGCAGATTATTCGCCTCGCGGCTCCCAGTTCGATGCAGGGGGCCCAGGTGCAACAGCTGTTGATCAGCGAAGGACAGCGGATTCAGTCGGGGCAGGTCGTAGCTGTGCTCGATGGCCATGAGACCCGGAAAGCGGCTCTGACCCGTGCCCAAACTGATGTGCAGACCGCACAGGCGCGCTTGGCCCAGGTGAAGGCGGGCGCGAAACAAGGAGATATTGGGGCTCAAAAGGCCGAAATCGCTCGTCTAGAGGCCGAGCTGCGCAATGCCGAAACCGAGTATCAGCGCAACGACTCCCTGTTCCAGGAAGGTGCGATCTCGGAGGCCGATCTGGATGCCAAGCGTCTGCGGGTTGAAGCCACCCAGGAGCAGATCCGCCAAGCCCAGAATGCTCTCACCAGTCTGGCGGAAGTCCGTCCGGAGGATGTGCAGATTGCGGAAGCAGAGCTGAACAGCGCCTTGGCCGCCGTGAAGCAGGCTGAGGCCAACCTGGAGCAAACCTACGTGCGCGCTCCCATGTCGGCCCAGGTGATCAAAATCCACGCCCGCCCCGGTGAGGTGATTGGCGCCGATGGCATCGTCGAGATTGGCCAAACCGATCGGATGAAAGTCGTAGCCCAGGTCTATGAAACCGATATTTCCCGGGTACGGCTGGGTCAGAAGGCAACTGCGACGGGTACGGCCTTCCCAGGTGAACTGACGGGCCGGGTCTCCCAAATTGGGCTTCAGGTTTCCCGGCAGGATGTATTTGAAAACAATCCGCTGGCCGATACGGATAACCGGGTGATTGAGGTCAAGATCGATCTCGATCCGGAGAGTAGCCGTAAGGTCAATAGCTTCAGCAATCTTCAGGTACAGGTTCTAATTGAGGAGAAATAGCCTGTTCCATTCGCTTTTCAATTGGTCTGCCCAGCTGCATACCGCTCCCAATCGTCAGGTTGCCCGCTCCAATATTCCTTACTGATCACAGCTGTGCTTCTGTTCAATATATTTCTTCTACCAAAAAGAACCTTTGCCTAATGATTTTTGCCATACCGATCGCTTGGCTTCAGCTGGTTCACCAGCGAGTTCGGTTTTTAGCAACTCTGGCTGGTCTGGCCTTTGTGGTGACGATGCTGTTTATGCAGCTCGGCTTCCAGGATGCCCTGTTTAGTAGTTCGATTCGGCTACATCATCGGCTGATTGGCGATCTGTTTCTGATCAGCCCCCAGTACCAGTCGCTGGTCGCTCAACAGAGTTTTCCCAAGAGTCGCCTCTACCAGACCCTGGCTTTTGATGGAGTTAAGTCGGTCAGCCCGCTCTACTTTCAATTCGGTAAACTGAAAAATATTGAGACGGGCCAGAAGTTCTCAATCTTTATTTTTGGGGTTGATCCCAGCAAACCCGTTTTTGACATTCCCGACCTAAACCAGAATCTCGATCTGCTGAAGCAAACCAGCAACGTGCTGTTTGACCAGGACTCACGGCCCGAGTTTGGTCCAGTCGCCCAGCGGTTCCGGGAACAGGGCAAAGTCGAACTGGAGCAGACGCCGTTCAACTCAATTACCACCTCCAACCGGCTTCAGGTCAAGGGCCTGTTTACTCTCGGCCCCTCCTTTGGGGTAGACGGCAACCTGGTCACCAATCTCTCTACCTTTATCAATATGTTCGCCGACCGCAGCACCGAGGCGATCGACATGGGTCTGATTACCCTTAAACCTGGTGCTAACATTCAGCAGGTCAAGGCCGATCTGATCGCCCACCTGCCCAAGGATGTCCAGGTCTTGACTCGCCAGGATTTTATCAATCTGGAAAAGGCCTACTGGAATGAGCGCACCCCGATTGGGTTTACGTTTAGCCTGATGGTGACAATGGGCTTTGTGGTGGGGACCGGGATTGCCTATCAGATTCTCTACAGCAATATTTCTAGCAATCTGATCGAATACGCAACATTGAAGGCGATCGGGTTCACCAATGGCTATCTGCTCACTACCGTGTTTCAGCAAGCAACCATTCTGGCCTTTTGCAGCTATCTACCCGGTGTTTTGCTGTCTTCCAGATTGTTCCAAATCTCCAGGGAGGCAACCCGTCTGCCGATCAACATGAACTTTAACCAGAGCAGTATCGTTCTGGTATCCGTGTTTCTCATGTGTCTTGTATCTGGCATCTTTGCGGTTCAGAAGCTGCGTGCAGCTGATCCTGCCGATATTTTCTAGCCTCACCCCGTCCCCATTCCTGTCCTCATTCCTGTCCTCACCTCACCCTGCTCTTCGCTATGACTGACCCCATTCTCAAGATTAATAATCTCAATCTCTTCCTGGGGCGTCGCGCCCTGCGTCGCCAGATTCTCCACGATATCAATCTGGAGCTGATGCCGGGGGAAATTGTGATTATGATGGGGCCATCTGGGGCTGGTAAAACCAGCTTGCTCACCCTGATTGGGGGCCTGCGTACCATTCAGGACGGCAGCCTTCAGTTGATGGGTCAGGAAATGGCCGGTGCTCCAGCCTCCAGACTGGTATTCATGCGGCGGCAGATCGGCTACATTTTTCAGGGGCACAACCTGATGCCGTTTTTAACCGCCCGGCAGAATGTGCAGATGCCGTTTGAGCTCTACCAGATCTCGAACCGCAGGGCCAAGGCCACGGCAGAACAAATGCTGCAAGCCGTGAAGCTGGGGGATAAGGTCAACTACTACCCTCAACAGCTCTCGATTGGGCAAAAGCAGCGCGTGGCGATTGCCCGAGCGCTCGTTACCCATCCTCGGCTGATTCTGGCCGACGAACCCACGGCCTCGCTCGACAGTAAAACCGGACGCGATGTGATTGAGCTGATGCAGCGCCTCGCCAAGGATCAGGGTTCGGCCATCCTGATGGTGACGCATGATAACCGCATCCTGGACGTGGCCGACCGGATCATCTCCATGGAAGATGGCCGATTGCTTGAGCGGGTCTACAGCTGATATGAGCTGGGGCAGCCCTGGCTGAATTTTCTAGACTAGACTTGTTGCTTTTTAAGGTAAGGTAATTTTGTCCCTGACCTAAAAATCCAGTGCTCAATATTCGACGTGCGCTTGAAAATGACCGCCTATTACGGGCATTGACTGGACTGAATCGCAAAGCGTTTGACGAGTTGTG
>JBJTUI010000283.1:0-2715 GCA_046080625.1 Elainella sp.
GCTCGCCACGTTTCAGCAGAAGAACGTTGGCCCCCAGGCTGCTGTGGGGGCGCTGTTTGGCTACGCGGCGGCGATTGCCGTTGGCTATGGCCTCTACCAGGGCGGCATCCGGCTCAACCTGGGCAAGTTCTTTCAGTGGACTGGCGTCTTCATCATTTTTGTGGCCGCAGGTCTGCTGGCCGGAGCGGTGCGGGCGTTTCACGAAGCGGGACTCTGGAATCTTGGCCAGACAACTGTGTTCGACTGGAGCAGCACCCTGCCGAACCACAGCGTCATGGGCTCGGTGCTGGCCGGAGTGTTGGGCTACACCGACGCCCCCACCGTCAGCGAACTGGTGGTGTATTTCGGCTATTTAGTCCCGACAATGCTGCTGTTTTTTCTGGGCAGCAGGGTCAAGCGGAAGCTGCCAACACCGCCGATTTCCTGAGCCGTCGCTGGAACAGTCCTACCCAGCCCTTTCACAAAACTGTCGCTATTTCGGAATTTAGGAGCGTCTCAATCATGTCTCATATTGCGCAGCAGCCCGTTGTCTTTCCCCTCCTGGCTGGGCTCGTCCTGAGTTTGGCGGCCTGCTCATCCAACGGCTCGGCCTCATCAGGGGCGACGGATGCAGAGAATGCCGCAGCCAAGGTGGCCGTGACCGTCACCGACCGAGGCTGTGAACCCAATCAACTCACGGTTGCGGCAGGCCAAACTACGTTTGAAATCACCAATAACAGCAGTCAGCTGCTGGAGTGGGAAATTCTGGACGGCGTCAAGGTGATCGACGAACGGGAAAACATTGCGCCGGGCTTTGTCCAGCTGCTGAAAACCGACCTGGAAGCTGGCAGCTATGATATGGCCTGCGGTCTGCGCAGCAACCCTAAAGGCAAACTGACAGTTTCGGCTACGGCTGCTTCCAACCAGGCCGATGCTGAAATTACGCCCGGCGAACTGGTTACGCCAATCGCCGAATACAAGGTCTACATCACAAACGAGATTGGGCAGCTCGTTGCCAAAACCAAACCCTTCACCGATGCGGTGATCGCCGGGGATATCGAAAAGGCAAAGGCTCTATATGCGCCGACTCGTGTCCATTGGGAACGCTCCGAGCCAATTGCTGAACTGTTCGCCGATCTGGATGGCAGCATGGACGCCCGCGAAGACGACTTTGCCCAAAAGGCCGACGACCCGAATTTCACCGGATTCCACCGCATCGAAAAAGCCCTGTTTGCCGATAACAGCACGGCAGGCATGACGCCGATTGCCCAAAAGCTGATGGCCGATACGCTGGAGCTACAAAAGCGGGTGGCCGAACTGCCGATTCAGCCGAAAAATATGGTGGGCGGCGCGGCGGCCCTGATTGAAGAAGTGGTGGCGACCAAAATCAGCGGGGAGGAAGACCGCTATAGCCGCACGGATCTGTGGGATTTCAGCGCCAACGTCGAGGGTTCGCAGAAAATTGTCGAACTGCTGCGGCCTCTGGTCAGCAAGGCCAACCCCGACCTACAACAGCGGGTGGATGCTGCTTTTACGGAAGTCAACGCCACTCTGGCCAAATACAAAACGGCGTCGGGCGGCTATGTCTCCTACGACAAACTGACGGCCCAGGACCGCAACAGCCTCAAGGCGGTGCTGACTACGCTGTCGGAAGACCTCTCGACCTATCGCGGCACGCTGGGCGTCAACTAGATCTGGCCCCCCCTTGAATTTTCTGGAGCAAAACGATGACCACCCTTCCCAATCACCCTACCGGTCTGCGGATTGTGCCCCGCCTGTCTCGTCGCAGTTTGCTGCTGGGCATGGCGGCAGCCGGGGGCGCGGCGGCCCTGACCACGCTGGGCTACCGCAGGTTTGCCGAGGCAACCGACACCACCCAGGACAAGGTGCCGTTTTGGGGCGTTCACCAGGCTGGAATCCTCACCCCCGCTCCGGCTGCGGCCCTGATCGTCGCCTTTGACGTGACGGCCCAGAACAAAGCGGACTTGACGCAGCTGTTCAAAATCCTGACGGAACGCATCGAGAAACTCACCCAGGGCTGGACGCCACCCCCCGAGAACCCCCAGTTTCCGCCAGTCGATTCGGGCGTGTTGGGGATGCAGGTATTTCCCGATAACCTGACGGTCACCGTGGCCGTGGGCGCGTCCCTGTTCGACCAGCGGTTTGGTCTGGCCAGCCTCAAGCCCCAGCATTTGCAGGCCATGCCCAACTACCCGAACGATCAGCTGAATCCAGAGGAGATCCACGGCGATCTGCTGCTGCAATTCTGCTCTAGCACTGCCGAGACAAATATCCATGCGCTGCGGGATATTCTGAAGAATACGCCTGCTTTTATGACACCCCGCTGGAAGATCGCAGGGTTTCTACCGGCCCATACGGTGCAGACATCCGGAAAAGGTACGGTGCGTAACCTGCTGGGCTTCAAGGACGGTACTGCCAACCTGAACACAAACGATACTGCAAAAATGGATCAATTAGTTTGGGTGACAGCAGCGAACAACGAACCGGTCTGGGCAACCGGCGGCAGCTATCAGGTAGTACGGATCGTGCGCAACTTGGTAGAACGCTGGGATCGGACGCCCTTACATGAACAGGAGCAAGTCAGACACCCCCAGCGAAGCTGGTGGCTTGATGAATGTGACCGCCCCAAGGGCGGATGGCTTTCGCTGAAGGTATCTGTGGGTTAATTAAAACCGTCCACTTTGGTCAGATGCTTCTTGCTCACGAATATAGCGG
>JBJTUI010000284.1:0-5640 GCA_046080625.1 Elainella sp.
GAGAAACTCCACGACAATTTCTGGCGACTTACCTTCCTGCCAGATCACATAGCTACGACGCAAATCTTTACCGTCATATAGGCGCGGTACATCCACCGCCAGAAACCAGTCTGGCCGCTTGTGCCAGAGGGGATGCTTGACATCGTAGTAGAGATTCAGGTCTGAAGCGGTGTAATAGTCACTGCGGCTGTAGCCCGTTAGGGTCAGACTGCGGCTCAGCAGCTGAGGCTGCAAGTCATGAAATTCATCGGGCAAACCAGGTTCCTCCGGGTCTTCACTGGGCAAATCATACATGGTTGGCAGCGTCTCGCTGGGAGGGCGGGGCGGATCGGTTTGGGGAATGGACCGGTAGGTGATAGGACGCATAGCGGTGCATTGGTATAGATGGGCTGCTTTGGGCCAGGGGAATGGGCTAGATTAATTGACCGAGCACATAGTCCCTAATTTCGGAATACAGATAGTACCTGGCATGAGTTCCAATATAGCAACTGCTCTCGTTGACACTGAGGTGAACCAGGGAATTTCGACACAGCTGCTCCATCACCTGGAGAATGTCATCGGGTGAACAGTAGGTGGGGAGGGCGGCCTGCGGGGATTTAGATGAGCTCGATGGTTGATCTAGAGACGGGGCCTTCTTCTTAATCGTTGCTGCCCTCTGACGACTGCTTTGCAGCTTCTCAATTTCATCTTCGTAAGCTGCTCTCATTTCACGTTTTGAAATTCCTTCAGCTCCATGAATCAGTTCATTGCGTTTATTAGCCCAGTAGTCCAACTGCTGAAGCAGATCCAGTAACCTTGCCCAGTTTTCTTGGATAGATAGATCTGACTGGTGGTCCACAATTGCCTGGGCAAAATTACGTTTGCTGTAGCGCCCCGAGATGTCATACCAGGTGCCGTCTCTTTTTCTTTGGGGCTTAAAGCGAGAGTTCTTTTCACCCTCCACCTGGGCAAAGTGGTGCCAAAACGATGTTCCCCACTTCGCCTCAATTTTTTCCTGGCAAACCTTCCATCTCGAATCAACCGCATCGCTCTTACCCAGAAACTGCCAGATCACTAGATCCATCACGGCCTCACAGAAAGAGCCCATGCGAGGCAAAAAGTTTGCGACCTCGTCCAACTGCCATAAGATGCGGCACTGGGTGTAGAGGTTGAGCAGCTTGCTGGGCTGACTGGTGCTCAGAGCCGCTAAGCCAGCAGCTTGAGCAATCTGAGGATGCTGGGCAATCAGGGCTTTGGCTGAACGATCATCCAGATTCAGCCAGGTCTGGGCAATCTGCAAGGCAATCAGAACCTGCTCAAGCTGCTGGTTGCCTGCGGTCACCTCCTGATCCGCAATACCGCGTTCTACTAAGCGCTCCAGAAAACTCTGCCA
This sequence comes from Elainella sp., assembly GCA_046080625.1. GTDB lineage: Bacteria > Cyanobacteriota > Cyanobacteriia > Elainellales > Elainellaceae > Elainella. Next base: position 1,373 of record JBJTUI010000284.1, read on the forward strand.
GTCTCGCAAAATCTGCTCTGCGCCAGCAAAGTCCCAGCGGTTATTCAACAGCAGCTTCACCACCTGGTATTTCTGACTTCTGGCATACTGCCAGTACACCCCTGCAATGCAGGGAGAGGGTTCGCCCTCAAGCACTCGGGTAACGGAGAGCTGGGGCTCTAGATGCGCTTGAAATCGCACCGTGGAAGCCATCGCCTGCATTTGCAGAGCAGTCTGCATTTGGGGAGTGCCCCCTTTAGTGCTAATCAAGATCTCGGTATCATCGCCCTGACGTTGGCTGATCCGATTAAAGAATTGATAGTAGTCTTGAAATAGAACGTCCTGCTCAACTGCGTTGTGAATCAGATGTGGAACCAGGGCCAGGGTTGACTTCTCTTGCTTCAGCCATTGTTTAAGGATCTCGAATAGAAAAATTGTGTCACCAAAGTGGGGTTGATCCGTGACAAACAAATAGACCTGCTCAACCCCAAACTGCTGCTGCGCCGCTTTGATAACCCCCCAGATTCTTCCGGGTCGAATCCGATGATGCCACTGTTCAGGAGCAGTTATATAGGCTTGCCAGAGCCGTTCCGTGAAGTCTCGAAACGAGAAACTTCTCTTGCCCTTGTAAACCGTCACCTCAACTCCTAGCTCAGGGCAGAGCTGGTTTAGAACAATCTCTTCCCGCACGTTCCAGATTTGCTCTTCTTCGTTGTCCTGTGGAGGTTTCAGATTGCGTTCATTGCGGTCAAATCCAATTGGAATGTAGCGAGGTTTGCCCCAGTCCTCTACCTCGACCTGAATTGAAACATCGGATGTTCCCAGGTTGGCAATTAGAATAGTCATGGCCATGGCTAAGTCAGAGGAAAAATTTGTGCCGAATTTCGCAACGTGGCCAAGTATCTAGCTCGTGGATCTTGGGTTGCCCCAAACACAGTTACAACTTGATAGTTACCCAAATCTGCAATCCAAATAGGAGAAGGGCGAACAGGTCTACTGTCGGTTGTTCCACAGAGATCAGGATCGTAGATCAATATTTCTCCTTGCTTAGTTTGTTTTGGCAGCTTGAACCGCTTGTCGTGCAGGACTGAAAGGGCGTAGGGCTTACTGAATTTTTCTGGCCCTGAGCAAACGACAATTTTGCAGTTCGCATCTACAACTTCAGACCAAGAGCTAGTGCTAATTTGTCCACCTGGCTTGATCGAGTTGCAGGGCTGACCAGACAGGGCAGAAAGCGCTTGATAAAAGTTACGCAGCCTATTTTTGAAAAGTCTACAAAACTCGCTTTGACTCTCAGGCAAGTCCCAGAAATCGTTCTCACTCTCAGCAGGAAAGAGCGTGGAACCCCGGTAGAAAGGAGGCTTGATTTTCGCTCTTTCAGGATTTCCACGGAAATAGCAGGGTCGTCTTGCGCCTTGCCCTACACCACCTAGATGAAACATCATCCAAGTTAAATTCTTAAATAATTCTTGAATTATTTGTTGCTTCTCAGAATCAGCAGCAGGTGAAAATAGTAGCGCTAATGTTCCTCTCTGTTCATGACAGGGTTGTTTTAGCGTCTGAGGTGATTCACCTACAGTGTTACCGTTACGAATTTCAACTCTAACCCAGCCCCAAGTTGGATGAGTGATTGAGCCGAACAACTGTGGTTCCAAACGTTCCTCTACCAGAGCAGAGTTTAGAACCCCCAGCGCAAAAGCACGGAACCAATAGCGCAGTATCGATTTAAATGCCGTTGCCCGCACCTCAGAATCACCAATTGTGTCAGGTCTTAACTTCCCCTGTCTATCGGTTTCAAGTACACCGTCTTTACGTCGATACAGCGCGCCCAAATCCTTGAATCTCTGAGAGCCGTGAATTAGCTGGCCTTCTAGACTGAATGCAACTCTGAGAAATTCACTGGACTTATTTTGACTGGCCGGTGTTGAAAGCTCACCATAACCTGTATTGACCTGCGAACCAACTCCTTGAGCTAGCCCTGCAATCAACCACGCCCTGACACGCTGTAAAACTTCAGGATCTTGACAGGTGCTTGCTAACTTCAAGCCAATCAGAAAACTGGTTTTTGCCAGTGAGAAGAATGGATTAGGATTAGGGTCGTCATACACTGGAGCACCCTCTTGCCACTTCCAGATAGCTGTAGCAATGTCCATCTTCAATCCCCCTGTTCTGCTTGGCAGTGGATATGCATCAAAGAAGATGACTTTACCAGCTTGGTCTCGCTTCTCCGCCTCAAGCGCTCCAAAGTAGGATGCAACTCGTCGTTCAGCGGTTTGCCAATCAGTCCCTTCCTGGCTCATCATCTCTCGAATAGCCTGGGTACGAGCGACCCCTCGGAGTGTAGTGGAAGGAATATAGGGCATTCCTGTCGCGTCGAAGGCAGGCAACAGAATACTCTCTGGGCCACGATGACCGCCAACCCGAATTCGCCAAGGGCAACTCACCTCAAAGCAGTTTGAACTTCCGGCTAGCAATCTTGTTCGGTCAATTAGCTGTGCTAGTCGAATACTATAATTGGCTCGTTCCTCAGCAAGCTGTAAGATCTGAACTTTAGTAGGATTTTCGTACTCGTGATCGCGTGATCGCATCCAGCGCAGGTATTCCACAAAGCTGGCTGTTGGATCAGGGTCAGGATATTCATCAAGCGGATGCTGAAGCCACGGAGAAGGTTCGCCATCTCTGGGGCTACTGCCACTGCCTTGCCTCCTAGCGGGAGGGCGTGGCGGTTGACTTCCACCTTGATTAGGCCGTTGCATCGGATCAGGCCGCTGTATTGAATTGGGCCGTTGGGTGGCAGAGGATTGTCTAGGGCGATTCGGTCTTCCGCGAGTCATGTTACTCACCTCCCTTGACATCATGGTATACAGCAGCGGCCCAAAAGCTAAATTCCTGGGCAATGGCCAACCCCAATCCGGTTAAGCCAAGGTATTGCTCTACACTTGTGCTTTCTTGAATCAGAAAGTTAAGTCCCGATTTTGTGGCCTGTTTCAATTCAGGCTGTCCTACAATGTCTGCCAGACAAGTAAAATAAGCTTTTACCACGTCTTTTTTCCCCTGTTGGCTTAAGGCCAACTCCTCTGCTTTGAGTCTCAAGAGACCCCAGGTTGCGATGTAAGTATAAAGCTCAACTGCTTGATTTTTCTGCTCTTTGACATGCGGATCATCTTTGCTTCGATTGGCTCGAAGATCTCTTAAAGCTTCATAAGCAGGTTTACTCAAGGTGCGTGGATCGAAACTCATGCTTGACGACCTCCATTCGCTGAACCGTTGTCCCATTGCTGCACAAATCCTCGTCCTAAACTCTCTTGCCCACCAATTTGCGCAATCGGGTTTGCTTGAATCAATGCCCCAAAACTATCGCTAGCTTCCTGTGCAGTTTTATTGGCCTGGGTTGTTCCCCAAGGAAAGTACATCAGCGTATCTGGAGGAATTGCTTCCTCATAGCGAAAACCGTCCTTGACAGTTTTGTGCTCATCAAGTCTGACTTTGACCTGCCGCCACAAACTCATCTGAATCAGGGTTGCACAGTGCTGATCTGGTAAAACCAATAGTCGTTGGATATCGGATCGTCTTGCTTCGGGAATAAAGGGATGCCAATCCGTCTCTTTCCAGGCTCTCAGATCAGATGCCTTCAAAATTGCGTCTTTCAGATAGACAGGCTTGCTATTTCCCAAATTGGTGCTGTATTGAGGAACTGAAGTCAAATGCCCACTCAACCTACCCCAGCGTTGTAGTAACAAAGGGCAACTCACCCAAATGACCCCATGACTCAGGGAGGGTACTGGCATCCAGAGAATAGATGCATCTCCAACCCAAAGTGCGCCTTGAATCAGGTTTGTAATCTTGGCAGAGGTATCTGCTGCTGGCGGTGGCAAATCTGCTAAATTTACAGATGAGTCATCATTGCTTTTAAGATCATCAATTGTGTTTCCCCACAGTTTGATTCGCTCTGTAGGATTTGTTGCAGCTCTCTGTCTACCGCGAATTGTACTTGAAGGAACATATGGTAAATCTGTATGGGATTCACGAGCAATTCCCACCAAATTACCTTCTTGTGATGTTCCTCCTGTGTGGAGTGGGGCGAGCAGATAGAGGTAAACCAAATTAAAGGTCATTTCGTTTTGTTCCAAAGTAATGTGCCGTATCCTAAGCTTTTCAATGTCTTCAGCCAGTTTTCTTCACCTGGTGGTAAAAGCTGGGTGGCTGAGAGGCTGTCTTGTGAATCATCCTGGGGTTTGAATCGGTAGACTGTTCCTGGTGAGACGAAGGCCCGCTGGGGCGTAAACGCA
>JBJTUI010000285.1:0-6451 GCA_046080625.1 Elainella sp.
TGCCAACTGGAACCAGCCCCAGCTGCTGACGGTGACAGGGGTGGATGATGCGGCAGACGACGGGGATGTGGGTTACAGCATCCTGACCAGCTTTAGCAGCAGCGATAGCCTCTATGCGGTGAACGAGCCGGTAGATATTGCACTGATCAATATCGATAACGACAGCGCCACCGTTCCGCCGCCTGGAAATCCTGGGCCGGGCAGCCCCAATGGACCAACAGGAGGGCAAGTTATCCGAGGAACTAAGGGCAACAATCAGCTGACGGGCACCGAAGGCGACGATACCCTGCTGGGTTTGGGAGGTAACGACAGGCTGACGGGCTCGGGCGGTGACGACAAACTGGCCGGAGGTAAGGGCCGCAATCAGCTGTTGGGCGGGGCGGGAGCCGATCTGTTTGAGTTGAGCAAAACCGGCACAGCCGTGATTCAGGACTTTCAGGATAGCCTGGATCGGTTGGGGCTGCCCAAGGGACTGAGCTTCAAAGGGCTGGATCTGGAGCGCCGAGGCAACAGCCTGCTGATTGAACGGGGCGATCGGGTGCTAGCGGTGCTGCAAGGCGTCAAACCCGCCCAGATTTCGAGTCTCGACTTTAGCAAATAGCCCTCTGGCTCAGGCAGACCGGCGGTGGCCTTTGACCCAGGTGCTGTCGCTGGGGCTGGGGCTAGTGCTGTTGCTGGGGCTGTCGCTGGGCCGGTTGGCGGCCAGGAGTTTTTCAAGCTAGCGGCTTCGGGCTAAGATACTAGGAACCTCTAGCTTGATTACTTCGGACGCATGAGTTTTGCTGAACCCTCTGAATTCACAGTCCCTTCCGAAATTGCCGATCTGATTCCGCCCGAGCGGTTAGACAAAATTAAGCAGGCGTTTGTCCAGCTCGACCAGAACCACGACGGCAGAATTGATCGGCAGGAATACCTGGAGTATCTGCTGGCCAAGGAGCGCGAGAAGCTGAATAAGCGGTTTGACTACCTCGATCAGAACCACGATGGCTCCATTAGTTTTGAGGAATTTCTGATTGTCTCCGAGCCCAACTACCCGCTGCTGAAGCGCTTTAAGGACTTTGACTCTAACCACAACGGGCTGCTGTCGATCGATGAGGCCCTCCAGATTGCGGAAGAGTTCAACTTCCCGATCAGCCGCGAATGGCTAGAGCGCCAAATTACCCAGGTAGACTACAAGGGCCGTAAGCTGATCAGCTACAACGAATATCTGGGAGCTGTCACCCGATTTGGCTTCCAGTAGGCTGTCGGTTGCGGTTGGGGGTATCGGCGAAACAAAAAAAGGGGCCTGATGCCCCTTGTTGATTCACGAAATAGTTTTATTCACGAGATTAGGGTTTCAGCGCTCTGGCCGGTTTGGCGAAAGGCTCCAGGCAGGAGAGAGGGTCCCACCGGAGTCTGATGCCCATCTAGAACCGGAACGTGGTTCGCACGACGCCCATGAACAAATCGTCGTTGTCGTTGTCGTGGTTGGGGGCGCTGGCCCAGATAAACCCTGGGGTGATGTCGATGTTGTCGTTAATGGCCCAGCGATAGAAGGCTTCAACGTGTAGACCGACATCCGGGTCTTTGCGGCTGCCCAGCTCGTCACCAATCGTGGAATCAGAGCCCGTCAGGCGGGGCTGCATCCCGACAATCAGACCGGCCAGGTTGCCACGACCCAGCAGGTCGGGCAGGGCCAGGGTGCCAGCGTAGCTCCAGACATCGGCATCGCCCCAGCCAATCGCCCGCACGTGGGAGTAGCCAGCCCAGCCGCCAATTTGCAGACCTTTGAGGATTTTGAAGTTAGCTTCTACCCCGTAGGAGTTGGCGATTACCGGACGGTCTACGTCTACCCGCGAGAAGCGGCTGCCCAGGCCAAACGGCACACCCGCCGAGATTGTGCCGTCGCTGTTGGGAGCCGTGCCTGTGTAGGCATTGACGTAGGTGAAGGCCAGATCCACCACATCAAAGATGTTGCGGAAGGTCAGCTGGCCCAGGGCTCCGTAGTTGCCGTTCAGCAGACCAGCACCGGGATTGGAATCGGCGTTTTCACCCGCCAGATAGGCGGCCTGAAGGGTGATGTTCTCGGTAAACAGGAAGTTGATCGCTGCCCCAGCCGAGGTTTGGGCCGTGCGGTAGATCGGGTTGCGCTGACCAAATCGGGTGATGGCGCTGCGGGCCGGGTTATCGAGCGGGTTGAACGTGTTGCCAAATGTGGCATCGTCCAGACCACCGCCGTTAGCGAACAGGTTGATCCGGGCAAAGTCGCCCACCGGGAACTGGTAGCTGAGCAGATCCATGCGGAAATCGCCGTCCGTATTGGCAAACGCGCCGAAGCCCAGATCGAAACCGGGCTGATTAAACGGCTCCAAAGTACCAGCCTGGATACGGGCTCTCAGTAAATCTCTGCCGGTGAAGCTGGTGTCAAAAATCAGGCGCGACCGAGCCTGGAAGGTGGTTTGATTGTCCAGCTCCGGATCTTCGTTGAAAATATCGGAGACAAAGAACAGCGTTTCCCCGCCCAGCTTGGTCGTCGTCGAGAACTGGTTGGCCTCCAGGGCAGTGGTTCGGGCATCCAGCTCATCGACTCGGCCCCGGAGAGCAGCCAGCTCAGCCGCAAATTCTTCCTGGAGGCGTTGCAGGGTGGCCAGGTCTTCCTTGGTGGCCAGGTCGGCTGTGGAGGCGGCCAGCAGTTCGCTGATCCGATCCAGACAGGCATTCATCCCGGCAGCAAATTCAAACCGGGTGAGGGCACGCTGGCCGCGATAGGTGCTGTCGGGATAGCCAACAATACAGCTGTAGCGTTCGACCAGGGATTGCAGCGCCTGGTAGGCCCAGTCGGTCGGCTGCACGTCTGACAGTTGGGTAACGGAAGTCAACTGGCTCATAGCCCGACTGGTGGGCTGGGTCGAGGAGAGCTGGTTCACTGGCGTCACTTGCCCCATGCCGGGAGTGCGGCGGGCCGTCGGACTGCTATACTGCTGAAGTTGAGCCAGGTTGCCGGGCGCAGCCGTCTGGGCCATCTGAACTGGAGCATTGGGCAGGGCAGTGGGCAGGGCAGTCTGGGTTTGCGCGGCTGGAGTTTGTGTTGCTGGAGTTTGTGTTGCTGGATTCTGCGTCACCGGATTGGCAGCGAGGCCATCCTTGGGCTCAGCTTCAGACAGGGCTACCGTAGATATGGGGTGCGCTGTCTCTCCCGGCTGGGTCGCCGCATTCAGTGCTGGCATTGACTGCGGCTCTATTGACTGCGGCTCTACTGTCACACCACTAGGCATCCCACTAGGCACACCGGCCAGACCAGCCGATTCGGCCAGAGCGACTGAGGCTGTCGCCTCATCCTGCGACGAGGTTTTTGGGGTTAAGGTTTCTGCCTGGGCCGAGGCAGCGTCGATCAGGGCTGCGCTCGCGAGCGTGGGCAGCAGGAGCGCCCAGCGCCACCACAATTGTTTTGTCATTGTTCCTCACACCTAAATAGAACGAAACAGATTTAGCTTTACATGGACGATTCAGGCCCAGAGTATTTGGGCTAATCCATCGCGTTGATCCATCGCATTGATACGATCAAAATCTGGCTTAGTCAGGGTTTGACTCAACCAGATCGCCATGCAGCTATTCAAACAAGGTCGCCGTTCCAGATTGAACTAATCTCAGCTTGAACCAAGAGCATCCGGCCAGCAGCCAGAAAAACCAGCTGACCTCTATCCAAATGTATAGAGGTGATCAATATCACAATGTATTTTCAGATACAATTTGTGGGGCTTTACAGTTCTTTAACGATTAGCTCAAATCGCCCTAGGAGGGAATTTCCGCTTCTGTCTCACCGGAATTCGATCGATTCTGTATACTGTATGCAGAACTGCAATTAAGACGTGATTAATTTGAATCGTTGATTCTGACCTAAGTAGCTGGTCTAGATTAAATTGAAGATGGTTTTAGGGAAGTGGTTTTAGGGGAGTGGTTTTAGGGGAGTACAGAGGGCAAGCCTTCTGTGGGGGCTGCGCCCCCAAACCTCTACCAGCCGACAAATATTTGTACCTACCTACTGATTTTGGAGGATGTCTAGAAAGGATCTATTGATCAATCTATGAATTGGGCTAGAGGTTTGTGCTCATCATATTTCTATAATATTTTTTCTATAATGTTTATCCAACTACAGCAGGTCGGCGCAAGAGTAACAGGGGATACAGCAGAACCTGGCACAAATCTGGATTGGCTAGATATTTACAGCGATTTTCATTTCAGTTAGCTAAAGGAGGGGGTGTGGGGGCGGTGCCCCCACGCAGGGGCGTAGCCCCTGCACCCCGCTACCGTGGTTTATTGATCTGAAAACTGCTGTAAGTTCCTAGGGAGATGTCAGCGCACGGTTGATAACGTTCATGGCTCATAACGCTCATAACTCAGGAGAACTCAGCGTGTACGACTTAAAGGTAGTGATCGTTGGAGCCGGAATTGGTGGTTTGACGGCAGGAATTGCCCTGAAACAGGCAGGCTATCAGGTTGAGATGTATGACCGCGCCCGCGAACTGCGACCTGTGGGAGCCGGGATTTCGCTCTGGTCGAACGGCGTCAAGGTGTTGAACCGCTTGGGACTAGGCCGAGAAATGGCCAAAATTGGCGGCCAGATGGATATGATGCAGTATCGCACCAAGACCGGCGAGCTGTTGAACCATATCGACCTGCTGCCCCTAATTGAAGAAGTCGGTCAGCGCCCCTACCCGGTTGCTCGCGCCGAGCTGCAGGCCATGCTCTACGAAGCCTACGGCGATGAAGTGAAGACAGAGCACCGCTGCATTGGCGTTGAGCAGGACGAGCACAGCGTTACGGCTATATTTGAAAACGGCCATCGGGCCACAGGCGACCTGCTGATTGCTGCCGACGGGGTGCGCTCTGTGGTGCGCGAATATGTGCTGGGTCGCCAGGTCCAGCCCGACTACGCGGGCTACATCAACTGGAACGGCCTTGTGCCCGCCGCTTTAGACCTGGCTCCCAAGCAAAGCTGGGTGATCTATGTGGGTGAACACAAGCGGGCGTCGATGATGCCAGTTGCCGACGATCGGTTCTACTTCTTCTTTGACGTGCCCCTAGACAAAAACACGCCCGCCACCCCCGACCGCTACCGGGACGAGCTGTTCCAGCATTTCCAGGGTTGGGCCGACCCGGTGCAGCGGCTGATCGAACGCCTCGACCCCAACCGCACGGCGCGTCTGCCGATCCACGACACCCGTCCGTTTGAGCAATACGTCAAGGGCCGGGTGGCGCTGTTGGGTGATGCGGCCCATGCGACCTGTCCCGATCTAGGTCAGGGTGGCTGTCAGGCTCTCGAAGACGCCTACGTACTGATGCAGTATCTAATGACGACCAACATCAGCGTCCCCTATGCCCTGCGGCGCTACGAGCAAGACCGCAAAGCCCGCGCTAACCCGGTCGTCGAGAAAGCCCGCCAGCGGGCCGAGATGATCCACGGTAAAGATCCGGCTGTGACCCAGCAGTGGTATCAGCAGCTGGCCCAGGAGAGTCCGGCGGATGTCACCGGAGCTCTGTCTAAGGTGATTCTGGGAGGGCCGCTGAGATGACCGGAAAACTCACGACCCACATTCTGGATACCCGCCACGGCTGTCCAGCTGCGAGCGTCACAGTTGAGGTCTGGAGGATTGCCCCTAGCGGAGAGCGCACCTTGCTCAAAACCGTACAGACCAACCAGGACGGACGCACCGACGCACCGCTGTTGACCGAGGCCAGTTTCAGGGCCGGAACCTACGAGCTGGTGTTTTTCATGGGTGATTATTTCTCCCAGCGCGTTGAGAACCTGTCTGATCCTATGTTCCTGGACGTGATCCCAATTCGGTTTGGCGTCGTTGATCCAACCGCTCACTACCATATTCCCCTGCTGGCCACACCCTGGTCCTACACGACCTATCGCGGTAGCTAAACCATGCCCTATTCGCTAACTGAATTGAATGCCCTGTCCCAGGCCGAGTTTAAGCAGGTGCTAGGGGCGATTTTCGAGCAGACTCCCCAGATTGCTGAACAAGCTTGGCAACTGCGACCTTTTGATTCGGTTACTGACCTGCACCAGAAGATGCTGCAAGTGGTAGCCGCGATCAGCCAAGCCGAGCAGCTCGCCCTGATTCAAGCCCATCCCGATCTGGGCAGTAAAGCCAAAATGGCCGACGCCTCGGTGCAAGAGCAGGCAGGGGCTGGACTAGATCGGCTCTCTGCCGAGGAATTTGAGCGTCTGCATCGCCTCAACCAGACCTACCGGGACAAGTTTGGCTTCCCGTTCATCATCGCCGTCAAAAACCACACGAAAGCCAGCATTTTGGCTGCCTTTGAAGAGCGAATTGCTAACAGCCCCGAGGCTGAACGAGCGCGAGCGCTGAGCGAGATTGGCCAGATTGCGCTGTTTCGCCTGCGGGATGCGGTGGGGGAATAGGGGAGATGGGGAGACGGGGAGATGGGGTGTTCTCCGGTG
>JBJTUI010000286.1:0-3162 GCA_046080625.1 Elainella sp.
GTTATTGGTGAGGAACTCTATGCTGTTTTCAGGCGCAAAACCAGCCCTGCTCGTTCTGGCAGATGGCACAGCCTATCCCGGCTGGTCGTTTGGAGCTACGGGAACAACCATTGGCGAGGTGGTGTTCAACACGGGCATGACGGGCTACCAGGAAGTTTTGACCGATCCCAGCTATCGCGGCCAGATCATTACCTTCACCTACCCGGAGCTGGGCAACACGGGCGTCAACTCAGAAGACGAAGAATCGCATCGGCCCCAGGTCAAGGGCGCGATTGCCCGCAACATCACCGCCTGCCCCAGCAACTGGCGTTCGACCGAATCTCTGCCTGCCTACCTGAAGCGACATGGGATTTTGGGGATCTACGGCATCGACACCCGCGCCCTCACCCGCAAAATTCGTTCGGCAGGAGCGATGAACGGGGCGATTTCTACCGACATTCTCGACCCCGCCGATCTGCTGCTGCGAGTCCAGGAAGCGCCCAGCATGAGCGGTCTGAATCTGGTGCGGGAAGTCACGACCCAGTCGGTCTACGAATGGTCTGACCCGACCGATACCACCTGGGAGTTTGCTGCCGCGCCCGATGTGGCAGAGCCGCTCACCGTAGTCGCGATTGATTTTGGCGTCAAGCGCAATATCCTGCGCCGGTTGGCCAGCTATGGCTGTCGGGTGATTGTCGTGCCAGCTACCACGCCGGTCGAGGAGATCTTGAGCCACAACCCGGATGGCATCTTTCTCTCGAACGGCCCCGGCGATCCGGCAGCCGTGACCGAGGGCATTGAAACCACCAAAGCCCTGCTGAATCAATACCAGAAGCCGATGTTTGGTATCTGCATGGGCCACCAGATTTTGGGCCTGTCTCTGGGAGCCGAAACCTTTAAGCTCAAGTTTGGCCACCGGGGTCTCAACCAGCCCTGCGGTTTGAATCAGCAGGTGGAAATCACCAGCCAGAACCACGGCTTCGCCATCTCCTCTGACTCGCTGCCCGACAGCGACGTGGAAATCACCCACCTTAACCTGAATGACCGCACCATTGCCGGATTACAGCACAAAACCCTGCCGTTGTTCTCGGTGCAATACCACCCGGAAGCCAGCCCCGGTCCCCACGATGCCGACTACCTGTTTGAGAAGTTTGTCCAAACCATGCGCCAACATCGCCAAACGAGTGCCTAATGCTCCGGGGACTTGAATCCGATTTTGAATCTGATCAAGTGCTTGGCCCTGATCAGAAGCACAGATTGAGGGGTGCAGGTTGAGGGGTGCAGGTTGAGGGCCACAGGCTGAGGGCCACAGGCTGAGAACCACAAATTTAGGGTGCCGAGCCAGAGTTGCGAGACATTCAGCTAGCGGCTAGGCCAATGGTTAGACCAGTGATGAAGCCATCGGTGATTTGCTGACCGGACATCGCTTAATGATTTGTATAGAATTGGGTCTAGAGGAAGGGCATCAGACCTACCTAGCCCTGTCTTCTCCGGTTCAGGGTGCAACAGCCGATTTGGCGAAAATTTGTAGCCCCTCTACTGCGTTCTGCTCCAGTTTAGCGAGGTACCCTATGCATCCTCTGTCCAATCCTGCTGCCCAGGCCACAGGCCGGACTGCTGGCTATGCGACCAGCGCGGGCTGGTTTCGCTATGCCCTCAAGTTTCGCGGCTCGGTGATTCCGGCAGTCCTAGACCGGACGCTGGTCTGCACCGGCTTTGCCATGCTGATTGCGGTTTTGCACCACTTCAAGCTGCCGGTTTCGCTGCCCGTGCTGGCCAGCCTGATCCCCAATATCGTTTTGGGGTTGATGCTGGTGTTTCGAACCAACACAGCCTACGAGCGCTTTTGGGAAGGCCGCAAGCTCTGGGGCGGCTTGGTCAACGCTACCCGCAATCTGGCCCGCCACATTTGGGTCGTCGTGCCTGCGCCAGACCCGTCAGACCGCCAGGAAAAGTCAGCTACGCTCTACCTGCTAGTCGCTTTTTCAGTTGCAACAAAATTGCATCTTCGCCAGCAGCCGATCGACGAAGAGCTAGCCGAACTGCTGTCGGGGCCGCGCTACAGCAAGCTAAAAACCATGAATAATCCGCCTCTAGAAATTGCCTTCTGGATTCAGGACTATCTGGAGCGCAGCTATGCAGATCGACGGCTGAGTGCCTATCAGTTAGCCACCATGCAGGGGCTGCTGAATCAGCTGGTCGATTATTTGGGGGGCTGCGAGCGCATTCTCAAGACGCCGATTCCCATGGCCTATGCGATTCACCTCAAGCAACTGCTGCTGATCTACTGCCTGACGCTGCCGATGCAGTTTGTGAGTCAGCTGGGTTGGTTGACAGCACCCATGGTCTTTCTAATCAGCTTTATGCTGTTTGGGATTGAGCAGATTGGGATTGAAATTGAGAATCCATTTGGCTGCGATTCTAATGACCTGCCGCTGGATCAGATTTGCAAGACGATGAGGCGCAATGTTGAGGATTTGATGACGTTGGAACCCAGCAGCAGCCAAACTGTTCACATTTCACAGAATTTAGCTTCCAATTAAGGATTTCCCCTTCGGCAGCAACCTATTTTTCCAGTTAAATTTACCGTCATTCGAATGACTTAAAATTACGTTTCTATACGTATTGAGAATTATTTCCACTAATGTGAATTATTGTCAGCAAAACAGGTTGACTGGCTTGTTCAAGATCGATACAGTGAAGGACAGTCAGGCAGATTTGCCGCATATATCCAAACGGCCAAATCCGAGAAGCCCAGACCACCCTAACAAGCTTGGATGGCATGGAAAGGCTTCTCTAGAGGCTTTGCCTACCTGCTGATTGAAGCTGCTGATGACTGAAGTCCATTAGAAAAGATGACGCCAGATGTAAGATGCTTAATTGACTTCCAGCAACCATCTAGAAATTAGTTGCTAAACCATTGAGCGGTTAATTAATCGGCCACATCAAAGAGGAAAATACAATGTCCACCAGTGAAACAGTTTTACAGCCATTCGATCAGATTCGGCCCAATCCGGTCATGCTGGAGTTGAATGTTACTACGCCAGTTTGTGAGGGCTTAAATATCGCCTTGGCTAGTTTCCAGGCCCTGTATTTGCAGTACCAGAAGCATCACTTCGTGGTAGAAGGCTCCGAGTTCTATTCCCTGCACGAATTCTTCAACGACAGCTACGACAAAGTTCA
>JBJTUI010000287.1:0-4588 GCA_046080625.1 Elainella sp.
AGTTTGACCGTAGCTTCGAGGCGGTAGGTTGCCGTAACTTCAAACGAGCGTCCGTCGCCGCTGGCGGCAATTTCACCGTAGCCGGTATACCACTCGGAGGTGCGGTACAGTTCTGGATGGGTGAACTGGATGAGCCGCTCCGGTTCGGGAGAGGCAAGTTCGGAAGGGGCAAGTTCGGGCGGGGTAAGGTTGATCAGATTCCCGACGGTTGAATTGGGGTGAGACTGGGCTTGAACCATATTTATACCAGCGTGAGTGTCTATTGAAATAGTGGAAGTGAGAATAGGAGGTGAACGACAAGCAGATTTTTCAGAACAATCTGGAGATATTTTGGCAGCCTGAATCCATAGCCGATTTCTCCGTCCAGGCAGGACTCGAGAGCGGCATTTCTGCTCTGCAAAAAGCCAGGCAAGCCTGGAGGCTGCCCAAACACTAGCGACCGCCTTTGGGTTGAAAGGCGCTGGAATCGGGTTAAAACACGTCCTGGATACGATATAGAACCAAAGAAGCCTAGGTGCCGACAGGATCTACAGTGCCAGACTCATCAGCAGCGAGTTGACAACAGCAGGAACGTCTTGTGAGGTGAATACTGAGTTTCTAGAGAAATACTTGTCTCAGGGGAATCTACGCTTGACTATAGCAAACTCTTAAAAGCCTGTAAACTTTTGTAGGGATGGATACTATTGGCTGTTGAATAGGCGCAGTAAAAGTTCTGGATCTAGGGCTGGCATCTACTAAAAGGATTCGTTGTAACTCGGACAGGGAAAGGGTTTTTGGGATTGACCGTTTGTACAGCAGCAGCTAGATCGAAATCTCTACCCTCGGTAGGATTTCAAAACCAGATGATTCCGACAACGATTAACCTTAGATTCTCAGAAAGTTTGCGGTTGAGATATGACAATAGTCTCTCGATCAAATCTGCTCCATTGAATCACACGTTCTAGCTCATGCATCTGGTACGAGTTTTGCAGTAATCAAGGGACTGGAAGCTGACTATGGGGCTGCTATAATGTCCTGGTGTTTTTCAGCAGCGTCAATATGTTGCCCAAATCCCTGATATCTCCTGCCCTTCTGCCCGGCCTTCTGCCCAGCCTCCTGACTGGACTTCTGGTAAGCGCACCTCCGGCCTCTGCCGACTCCACGGCTGACCTGCTGCTGAGCCTGGAATGTCAGGACCATTACCGGATAGAGGTCTGGCAAAGCCGCTCTGCCGATGTCCTGCTCTACCGCGCCCATGGGCCGTTAGGAAGCCTCAGCCTGAATGAAGGAACCCGTCAGGCCACGGAGGGAGTGCAGGTCTACAAGTTTCAGAACGGCGGCTATGCCTACTGGGTGTGGGACGGTACCCTGGACAGCCAGCAGGCCGGAACGCTGGAAGTCTACGAGAACGATCGGCTGCTGATGCGTAAAGACTGCCGGAAAGTCTAACCCACTGGCACAGGGCTTTAGCTCAACTGACGCCGAAACTGGCGGATGCTGATGAACAGCAGCAGGCTCGCAAAGCAGGCCAGCGCCAGAATATGCTGCCACAGCTCGGCAACACCGACGCCTTTGAGAATGAAGCCCCGGACGATCACGATGTAGTGGCGCAGCGGATTCAACAGCGACAGATAGCGGAAGAAGGTTGGCATACTCTCAATCGGGGCAATTGCGCCCGAGGTTTGAATCAGCGGCAGGTTGATAAAGAACGAGGTGAGCACTACCTGCTGCTGGGTTTTGGAGATCGTGGCCAGCAGGATACCAACGCCAATGCCGACAAAAATATAGAGGGCCGAAATTAGCAAAAACACCAACAGGTTGCCGCGAAACGGCAGGCTGAACATCACGGTGGCGATCGTCAGGGCCAGCAGCACGTCCCCCATCAGCAGCACAAACAGCGGCACGATCTTGGCCAGCAGAATTTCCCAGGCTTCTGCCGGTGTCATCAACAGCTGTTCCAGGGTGCCCGTGTCTTTTTCCCGCACGACCGTGGACGAGGACACCAGCGAACTGGTCAGGGTGAGCACCAGTCCCAGCACCCCCGGCACGAAAAACCAGCTGCTGTTCAGGCCCGGATTGTAGAGAAATACCACTTCTGGATCGATGGGCAGCGGGCCAGGATTGGAGGCAAGCCGTCGGCTGTATTGACTGACGATCTGGGACAGGTAGCCGCTGGCAATCCCGGCGGTGTTGGCATCAACCCCATCGATCAGCACCTGCACCTCTGCCTGCTGCTGATTGGCCAAACGCCGGTCGAATTCGGGCGGAATTACCAGTCCGGCGGTAATCTGCCCCTGCCGCACCTGCTCGCCCAGCGCCTGCTCGCTAAACAGGTACTGCTCGGGCACAAAAATTCGCGTCTCGGTCAGGGCCGCCACCAGCTCCCGACTGGCCTGACTGTTGGCATAATCGACAATCCCCAACTTGAGAAAATGCACCTCCGGGTTGAGGGCAAAACCGTAGATCAACAGCTGGATCGTCGGCGGAAAGGTGAGCAGAATAATCAGCTGCTTATTGCGCAGGATCTGGTTGATTTCTTTGATCATCAAGGCCCAGAAGCTGTTGTTGAGGAGGCGGGTGAGGAGGGAGGGTGGGGGGAGGGGGGGGGGGGGGGAGGGGGGGAGTGGGGGCTGTCGGGAAATAACTTTATGGAAATTTGGTGTGGGCTATGGTAATAGTCTCTATCAAAGAAAAACGTCTGTGGCAAGCAAGAAAGTAGATACTAAAACTGCTACCAGACCAATTCATTTCCGAATTCAGCAACACTGTAGTTCCCTCTAATTTTCTTTTACACGTCCTCACTCCCCACTTCCCCATCTCCCCACCTCCCCATCTCCCCATCTCCCCACCCCCTCACCCCGGCAACTGCATCCGCCGCAAAATCCGACGAGCAACGTTAAACAGAACCAGGAAGAGAACGACAAGGGCCAGCATCATTGGCCAGACGCCGGGCCAGCTGGTGCCGCGCACGAAGGCATCGCGGATAATCACGATGTAGTAGCGGGCGGGAACGAAGTTGGAGACGATCGAGAGCGGAAACGGAATATTGCTGAGGGGATAGATGAAGCCGGAGAGTAATAACGCAGTCAGGAAGCCAATCAGGGCGACGGCCTGGACGGCGGCGTTCTGGCTGCTGACGCGGGCTCCGATCATCAGACCCCACATTACGGCGGTGGCGATAAACAGCGGGGTGCCGAGCAGAAACGGGGTCGGGTCGCCCGCTAGCCGCAGGTCGAACAGGACAACGCTGATGCCCAGAATCAATGCGGCTTCGCTGAGGCCGACGACCAGGTAGGCCAGGGCTTTGCCCAGCAGAAATTCGACGGCGCTGAGGCTGGAGGCATAGACCTGGACGATCGTGCCCTGTTCCTTTTCGCGCACCATGGCGATGGCGGCCAGCAGGGACGGGTAGATCCAGAAGACGACGGCGCAGGTACCCGGCACGATGTAGAGCGATTCCTTGCGGCCTGGGTTAAACCAGATGCGCGTCCGCAGGGCGATCTGGGGCGGCTCTACGCCCAGTTCTGTTCTGAGGAAAAAGCGGGTGGTGGCGGCGATGCTGTTTTGGATGACGCGGGCGTTGTTGACATCGGTGCCGTCGATCAGCACCTGGATGGTTTCGGGACTGTCGGCCTTGATCTGGTCCGAAAAGCGGGGCGGGATGATGATTACGGCTTTGGCCTTGTCCTGATCCAGGGCGGTCTGGACGGGCCGACTGTTGTCCCAGGGGGTGGGTTCTAGCTGGTTGGTGGCAAATAGCCGCTCGATGTAGCTGCGGCTGAGCGGACTGTTGTCCAGATCTTGAATCACAATCGGAATATTCTTGGCCTCTAGCCGGATCGCATAGCCGAAGATAAATAGAGACAGCAGCGGTAAGATAAACGCTAACGCCACGGTGAGGCGGTCGCGGCGAAACTGAGATAGCTCCTTGACCGCCTGACTGATAATCCGCTTCATGGCGTGACTCCCTGTTCCACCCGCTGCACGATGCCGATGAAGCAGTCTTCTAGGGAGAAGGGCACGGGCCGCAGCGAAATTAGGTTGAGGGGTTGGCCGTCCGGGGTCTTGTGGGCCTGGAACAGCTGCTGAATTTTGGGGATTTCAGCTTCTGGCTGATCCAGAACAATATGCAGCCGGTCGCCGAAGATCGAAACCCGCCAGGGCTCAAAATAGGCTTTCAGCAGATCCGATCCGGCCTGGCTGTGGGGCGTGACGATTTCGATTAGCTGACCGGGCTGGGCCGCCTTGATCTGGCTGGGCGAACCCTCGCTAACGACGGTGCCCGCCACCAGAAACGCCATGTGGTTGCAGTGTTCGGCTTCTTCCAGGTAGTGGGTTGTGACTAGCACCGCCGTGCCGCGTCGGGCAAAGTCTTCGATCAACCGCCAGAACTGCCGACGGGCCAGGGGGTCTACTCCCGAGGTGGGTTCGTCTAGAAACAAAATTTCCGGCTCGTGCATCACCGAAGCCCCGAAGGCGACCCGCTGTTTCCAGCCGCCCGGCAGCCGTCCGGTCAGCATAGTTTCCTGGCCTTCTAACCCGCAGGTGGCCAGCACCCAGTCGATTTTCTGGTGACGCTGGGCGCGGGGGACGCCGTAGACGCCGCAGT
>JBJTUI010000288.1:0-10014 GCA_046080625.1 Elainella sp.
GGGTGTAGACATAGTCGAGGGGGTTGAACTTGCGCCGGAACAGAATGTCGGTCAAGGACTGCAACTCCTCATCGGTTGCCAGTTCTAAAGCTGCTCTTAGCTCATCCAAAATGCTTTCCTCCCTATGCCCTGCTTGACTTAGGAGTCTTGTAAAAATAACCTGAGCAGGCAAGGGGCTTAAGCCCCTTGTTCAAGCCAGTAGACCGATCCAGGTGATCAACTTATTCGTACAAGCTGCCTTAGCGTCCTTAATTTGGCGGCTTAGCTTGAACTTAGCTTTCGGAATGGGTTGTCAACCATTGCTCCAGGGTGCTGAGATCCGTGAAGTCGAGCAGGGCTTCGCCTAAGCTCTCTAGCTGTTCTAGGTCAAGAGACTGTATCTGGGCCACTAGCTCTGGCGACAGTTCGCCCACCCGTCGGCTCAGCAGCTTGAAGATGAGAGACTGTCGGCCTTCTTGTCGGCCTTCTTGTCGGCCTTCTTGTCGGCCTTCCTGTCGGCCTTCCTGTCGGCCTGCTTCTCGCCCTCGCTTTTCGCCTTCTTGCAGGATCTCCTGATACCAGGGCGACTCTCGCAGTACTGCCATGTCCCACCTCATGATTTGCTGCACAACTTCTGCACTCAATACAAAGCTAGCAAAGAATCCCAGCAGTGCTTCTAACTCGACCATCTGCTCGTCTTGTCGCAGTTCTTGCAAGGCTCGCTGTACGACCGCCACTTCCCCACCCTGCTTCAGAATCGGCACAAACGGCAGCAGGGCCGTCAAGGACTGCTCAAACACCATTTCCGCCTCGACTTCCCAGAGGTTGATCACCCGGTAGTCTTGCACAGCTCGTAACCCCAGGAAGCGCTCTTCAAAGCAGTTGCGAATTGCTTCCCGTTCTCCAGAGGGCAGGATGTTGACCAGCACTGGGTAGACGGGCAAACCATACTTCTCGGCAGCCAGCGCGGCATAGGCCCGCATGCGGGCAGGGAGTTTGGGGCTGTAGCGCAGCTGTAGCTCATTCAGCACCAGGAACTCGCCATGCTCAGGACTTATGACTTTGACCAGCACGTCGTTGTCGCGACTGAGCCACTGGAACTCAGAGCCGAGGATCTCCTGGGCCACCAGATCCGGCTGTTGCGTCACCCATTGCACCCAGGCGGTGGGGGCGAGGCTGATCAGGCGCTTACCGCCGATGTCCGCTTTTTTGACCAAGCTGTCTCTCCCCGACTGCATCGTCTGTGTCTATTGCCTTAATTGCCTTGTCCGAAATTACCTTGTCCGAGATGGCCCAGCGCCAGTTGTTAAATCTTCGTTTAAAACCCTTAACTTCGGTTGCGTAAGCTTGGCAGTCGTTAGAAACTATGTCAGAAAAAGCACAGTCAGCGTGGTCTTTGCATAGATGTCGCTCTAACACTTGCAGAGAGTTTGTGCCTGCGCTTGTGTCCGTCTGCGCCTGCTGTGACACAACTCCCTGATCTCCAGGCCAGCTTTTTGGCTTGCAGGTCGGTCTGAGTTCTATCCATGTTCCTAACCTGGAGTTTCCTATGTCTGATGGCATCCCTGGCGTTGAGTTCGCTCCTCGTTCAGCCGACCACCCTGGCCTTTGTCGATGGCGCTGTGGCTGATTCCAGTGCGCTGATTGGCTAGTTCCAGCCTGGAACCGAGGTGCATCTGCTCGATTCGTCTAAGGATGCGATTGACCAGATCACGCAAGTTCTGGCCAGTCGTTCTAACGTCAGCGCCGTTCATATCTTTCGCACGGCAGCGATGGCGCTCTGCTGCTAGGCAGCAAGACCGTCAGTGACCTGAGCAACTATCAGGCCGAGCTGAAACAATGGTCCAACTCGCTGACTGCCGATGCGGATATTCTGCTCTATGGCTGTGATGTCGCTGCCGATGCCACGAGCAAGGCGTTTGTGGATAATTTGGCCCAGCTCACAGGGGCCGATGTGGCGGCCTCGGATGACCTGACCGGGCTGGGCGGCGATTGGACTCCGGAATACCAGACGGGGTAGGTTGAGACCGTGAGCTTGGCTGCTTTCAGCTACAGCTCGACCCTGGCCGACTTCACCGTCAGCAACACCAGCGACAGCGGGGCAGGTTCGCTGCGGCAGGCGATTCTGGATGCCAATGCTGCGGCAGGAGCCGACACGATTACCGTCACCGCCACGGGCACGATCACCCTGGCCAGCCAACTGACCATCACCGACAGCGTCAGCATTTCGGGCAACGGCATCACCATCAGCGGCAACAACGCCTCGCGGGTGTTCAACATTGATGATGGCAACAGCAGCCCTGACAAGACCGTTAGTCTGGATCGCGTCACCATCATCGGGGGAAATGCTGGCAGCGGTGGTGGCGGCATTTTCAACGGCGAGAATCTGACGGTGAACAACAGCACCCTCAGCAATAACTCCAGTTTCCAGGGCGGCGGCATTCTTAACAGTGGCAACCTGACGGTCAACAGCAGCACCTTTAGCAACAACTCGGGAAGCGGCATCACCAACGACGGTGGCACCATGACGGCAACAGGCAGCTATTTCCTCAACAACCAGGCTACTGATGGTGGTGGCATTGCCAACTTTGGTGGAACAGTCACGCTGATTTCTAATGTGATCAGCCAGAACCGTGCGTCCAACGGGGGAGGTGTGTTTAACGGTGGCCGCACGGTCAATCTCCAGCTCAACAACATCAGCTCTAACACCGCTGCAACGGGCATTGACCTGTTCGGCACGGTTATCAGCGGCAACAGCCCCACCAATCCGCTCGGGTTCAACCTCATCGGCAGGGGCGGCGGCTTCATGGGCATCACCAACGGCGTGAATGGGGATGTGATTTTGGTGCCGTAGGGGAGATGGGGGAGATGGGGATGAGGCTGATGCTTGAGGCTGCGTTCAGTCAGAGGCCCAATCTACAAAGCCCCAATCGCAAAGTCTGGTCAAAACCGGAAGCGTGGGCTTTCTACCCCTCACCTCCCCACCTCCTCACCCCCTCATCTCCCCCATCCCTACCTCGCCCCAATCGATTTCTGAAACCCATCCCGCTCCGTGACTCGCTTCAGGTAGTCTTGAATCGCGGGGTAGTCGGTGAAGTCGAGCTTCAGCATCAGCGGCATGTAGGCCAGAATGGAGCCCATGGCCACGTCAGCGACCGTGAAGCTGTCGCCCAGAATGTAGGGGTGCTGGGAGAGGCGTTCGTTCAGGGGCGGAAACAGGTTTTTCATTTCCTTTTCGCGGCTGGTTTCGACGAACACCCCCGGCCCCAGGGTGGAGTTGGCAAATAGAATCCACTGGTTAATTTCGGCCCGCTGTTCTGGCGTCAGGGGCGGACCATATTTCTCGGCCAGGTAGAGCAAAATTGCGCCCGACTCCCAGAGTTTGAACTCAGTGCCGTCAGCGTCGGGCAGGACAATTGCGGGCACCTTGCCCATCGGGTTGATCGCCAGAAAATCGGGCTGGCGATGTTCGCCTGCGGCCATATCCAGTCGGACAAATTCGTAGGGAACGCCCAGTTCTTCGAGGTACCACTGGGGAATCGTGGCACGACTGCGCGCACCGCCGTACAGCTTCAGCATAGGATTACGCCACCTTTTTACCTTGGATCAAATTGCTTTTAGAGCACCTGATGAGTATAGGCGTGCTGCTTGACGTTATCCTCGCTTTTAACGATCCGATCCGAATTCAGCACCCGCTTGCGCTCGGTGGAAAAATTGAAGTCGGTTTTGCTGGTGCCGGGAGGAACCAGAGCTTGGGCCTCGGGACGGCTTTTAAAGGTGCGGGCGGCGGCCAGAGCCCGTGAGACAAACTCATCGCAGAACTGGGTTTCAGCCGGAAAGCCGCTGGGCAGCTGGAGTGATTCGCCTGCGAGGACAGCACCCAGCGTGGTAGCAGTGGCCTGCTCGTAAGAGGTGGGAATGCCTTTAACGATGGCTTCCAGGGCGGCGGAGGGAATCGGCTCGACCACCTTGACCTGGCAGACTTCGCCATCGGCCTTAATGAAGCAGGCGGCCAGACCGAGCAGCAGGTAATCGTCGGCGGTTAAATCGGGTGCAGCGGCAAAGGGAGTAGACATAGGATTTTGCTATGGAACGTCTGTTCTAGGAATATAGCCAACGCCGGGTCGAAAACGCTTGAGAGGCTCTGATCAGCTGAATCAGCGGCCCGTTCTCAAGTCGGCTTCTAAGTCGGCTTTCAAGTCGGCTTTCAAGTCGGCTTCAAGTTTGCATCTTAAACCGAACCGTTCTGCCCTCTGCCCCAAAACATCCGGGCTGCAACAAATGGACACAATTGGAAACTCTCAGGACCGCAGCAGCAAAGCCTATAGAAACTGGCGCAGCACTTCACAGGTGGCCTGCCCGGTCTTTGTCCAGCTAAACTGACTGGCCCTGGCCAAGCCCGCCCGACGCAACTGGATCTGGGTGGTTGGCTCGGTGACCTGCTGGAGGGCGGCGGTCAGTTCGGCCTCGCTGAGCGGATCGACCAGAATCGCCGCATCGCCCACCACTTCGGGCAGGGAAGCCCGATTCGAACAGACCACGGGTGTCCCGCAGGCCATCGCTTCCAGCACCGGAAAGCCGAAGCCCTCCCAGAGGCTGGGATAGACCATCGCCACCGCCCGACTCAGCAGGCTCGGCAGCTGGCTGTAGGGAACGTAGTCCAGAAATTTGACCCGGTCGCCCAGACCCAACTGCTCAGCCTGAAGCTGGAGGGCAGGCGCAAAGCGCGGATCGGCGGAGCCAACCAGATAGAGCCGGTAGTCGCTGTAGCCAGAGGGCAGGGCCGCGAAGGCGCGGATCAGGCGGGCCAGATTTTTGTAGGGGTCTTGGCGGCCCAGGTAGATGAAGTAGGGCGGGTCGGCTGGGTCGGGTATAGATGCGTCTGGTGCGGCTGACTCCCGATTGAGCGGACGAAAATGCGCGGCGTCGTGGGCCAATGGAATCGGCGTAATTTTGGCTGCCGGGATTTGAAAATAGTCGCGAATGTCCTGAGCCGTGGCCTGGGAGTTGCAGATCACATGTCGAGCCTGTTGCAGCACCTGGGGCACGTAGTAGCGGAAATATTGGGTCAGGGGCGAGGTGAGGCGGGGAAACCGCAGCGGAATCAGATCATGCACCATCACTACCGCCGGGATAGCTCCACCCAGCGGCAACTCGGGTACAGGCGAAAATAGCAGAGATGCCTGGGACTGGCGGTAGAGTCGGGGTAGCCGCAGCTGGGTCCAGGTCAGACGGCGCAAATGGCCCAGTTTGCCCTGCTCGTAGGTGAGGTCAGCGGGCACCGGGCAGGTGGTCTGGAGGGAGGGAACCGCCTGAAACTGCGGTAAAACCTCTGCCGCTGCCAGCAGGGTGAGGGGCAGGTCAAGCTGGGGCACCAGATTCAGCGCATAGGTGGCCAGGCCCGTGGGCTTTTGTCCCACAAAGGCCAGGTTGACAGCCAGACCCATCAGCGCTTGGCCTCAACCTTGTCGGCCTCGGCTGGGCTAGCGGGGGGAGCAGATTCACGCCGCCCATTCCCGGTTGATTGAGCTGGGGCAGGATTGCCAGCGGCGGGCTGGGGCAGAGCGGCTGGTTCGGGCTGAAAGCGCTGCCGGATCGGTTTGATTACCCGGCCCAGACTGCGGCGCAGGTAGTCTACATAGAGTGGCTTGACGTCAGGGTGGGTATAGCTGAGCCGGGGCAGCCGCCTGTTCGAGAAAATCACAAACACCTCGTTGGCCAGCACGGGAGCCAGACCCTGCCGAATCAGCGATGGCATCATCCGATCTACCCAGTCGGGCATGCCTTTATGCACCACCACCCAGGGGAAGCCGCCCTTGCGGGTAAAAGTCTGGTAGTCCTCAACGGGATTGGGCAAATGGATTTTGAAGACCAGCGGCGAGGCAATCAGATCGGTCGCTGGGCAATGTTGCTGTAGGAAAGCAACGGCCTCCTGCCAGGGGGGCGAATCGAAGGCAGGTGCCACAACGCTGTAAACCGGATTCAGTTTGGCCGGGAAAATCTGGACAAAATTGAGGGCCAGCCCCACCAATCGCTGGTCTGGGTTTTCCGGGTTGATTGAGTTGAGGGCCAGGGTTTTGGCGACCTTAAACCGCAAATTGGTGAAGGGGCGCTGATTCTGGAGAAGGGGCTGGGGCACCTGGGCCTGGAGGAGCCGCTGATCTCGATCGCCTTGCAGCAGAAAGGTCGGGACAGGATGGCCGTTCACGTCCAGCTTGAGGCTGTTCACCACTTCGGCAGTGGTGGCTCCGGTGCAGATCAGCTGAAATTCAATACAGAGATCGGTATCGGTTTTAACGGGCAGATCCAGCGTCGCCACCGGCTCTGGGCCAATCCAGCGGTAGGAAATCGGATTATCCAGGGGATATTCACGGCGCTGCCAGCCCGTGCCCCGGAGCGGCTGGTTGAAGTTGAACGAAACAATTTCTCCAGCTGGCTGATGCAGCTCTCGGTAGCGCTGGTCGGCGTGGTGTTCCAGCAGGGTTGTAAGCTGGGCTGGGGTGAGCTGGCTGCCGTCGCGATCGGGTAATTCGTGATCCGGCAGTTTGTGATCCGGCAATGCGGAGCCGTATTTGGCCAGCAGATCGGCCACCATGGCGTCAAACCGCTGCTCGAAGGTGGCTTTGGCCCGCTGGAACAACTCGGCATCCAGCTGGCTGTTGGCCCGAATCACCGCCAGGGTGCTCTCCGGGATTTCAGCCAGGGGCTTTTTCTGCTTGGCGGCGTTTTCCTTGCGGCTGTTGAGAATCGGCTTCCAGCCAAAAATATAGGACAGCAGGAACAGCGAGTCCTGGAAGCGTTCGACCAACCCGACGAAGCCAAACTGGTCGAGGCTGTCGGTAGCCAGGGCCAGGGTTTCTTCTACGCTCAGTTTATCGAGGTCGAATCGGGCGGTTTTGGCGACGTGGTAGGTCTGGATATTTTTGCCCAGTTTGCCTGCCGTCAGCCGCTGGGCAAACTCCTCCAGCGTCATATCTTTCACGGCGGCATAGTGGGGGTCGCCGGGCATGCGGCGGATGTAGTCGTAGTGGGAGATCACGCGGGCCACCGGCTCGCGCAGCACCGTAATGTTGATCACCCGTTTGTCGGGCAGCAGGCTGGGCAGGTTGCTAAACCCCAGATGGCCGCGAAACAGCCGGTAGCGCCGCAGTTCCTCCAGGGAGAGCTTTTTGAGCTGGGCGTTGAGCGTCGCCGGACAGACATCTTCGCAGGCAAACTGGTCTTCGATGATGGTGCGGAACGTCATTCCTGCTGTTTTGGGAATATGGCAGAAATAGAGCACGTCCTGGTTTTGCAAACTGTATTGAGCAGGAAAGTTTTTCATGCGGCTGGATAAAAAGCAGACGACTTAAAGGGCCGCCTTGTTCACGGCATTCAGGTTGATTGGCGAACCGGAGGCTTCGCAATAGGCTTCGACCACGTCGGTTGGGTTGCCCATCATGCGAATTCGGTGATTGTCGATCCACATGGCCCGGTCGCAGATGTTCATGACGCTGGCCACGGAATGGGTGACGAGCACCATGGTGACGCCGCTCTCCCGAAACGACTGCATTTTCTCGACGCATTTGCGCTGGAAGCGAATGTCGCCCACGCCCAGCACCTCATCGATCAGCAGCAGCTCCGGGTCGAGGTGGGCCACCACAGAAAAGCCCAGGCGGGCCATCATGCCGCTGGAATAGGTGCGCACCGGACGGTTGATGAAATCGCCCAGCTCCGAAAAGTCAACGATTTCCTCCATTTTGCGGCGAATCTCGCGTCGGGTCAGGCCCAGCAGCACACCGTTCAGTTCCACATTTTCCCGCCCGGTCAGCTCCTGGTGAAAGCCAGCCCCCAGGGCCAGCAGGGGCGACACTCGCCGCCGCACGATCACCCGGCCCCGGTTGGGAGCCAGAACGCCCGCAATCAAACCCAGCGTTGTACTCTTGCCCGCGCCGTTGTTGCCGATAATCCCAAAGTTTTCGCCTTCATACACCTCGAAGGAAATATCTTCCAGGGCCACAAAGGATTCTTTCCTCATAGCCGAAACATTCTTGGGAAAATCGAACAGAAAATTCTTGATGCCCCGGATATTGCCGTAGAGCGGATAGGACTTACTGACGTTGCAAAAGCTGATCACCGGCTCTTTCATAGCACCTCCGCGAATTTCCAGGACAGCCGTCTGTAGATCACACTGCCGATCGCCAGAAACAGGGCAGCATAACCCGCAGCCACGCTGAGATAGAACCAGTTGACTTGGCCATCCATCAGCAGGTCGCGCCAGGCACCAATCAGGGGAGCAGCCGGGTTCAGCAGCAGCAAATGGCGCACCGACTCGGGTACCTGATTCACCGGATAGAGTACGGGCGTCAGATAGAAGGCAAAGTTGAGCAGAATGCTGATCAGCCGCTCCAAATCGCGGAAGAACAGGTTGATCGAAGCCAGCGCCAGCCCCAGCCCGTAGGTCATGGCGAAATGGACCGCCATCAGCAGCGGCATCCCGTAGAACCAGGCTGCGGTCGGGGCGCGGTCGTGCAGGAACAGGAACAGGATAATCACCGGCACCGACATCAGAAAGTGAACCATATGGTTCGACACCATGCAAAGCAGCACGATGTTGCGGGGGAAATTCACTTTTTTGATAATCGAGGCGTTGCCCACAAACACATTCGGCGCGCCTCCCACCACGTTCGAGAACCACTGCCAGGTGAAGGTGCCCGTGATCAAAATCAGCAGGTAGTCTGGAATTTGAATCCGCATCAGGATCTTGAAGGCCACCAGGTAGACAATTGCCGCCGCCAGCGGATTGGCCACCGACCAGACGTAGCCCAGCAGCTTGTTGTTATAGCGCACCTTCAGCTCTTTCTGGAGCAGCACAATCAGGATGTCGCGGTAGTTCTCCAGATTGCGCCCGTGGGCCTGATTCAGGCCGTTGGCCCCGTTCAACTGCCGGTTGATCCGACGAGCGACTCGTTGGCTTAAATTCACTCTCTCACTCCTACTGCGCTAGCCCAATCACAGATCTAGCTGAGCTGTTTGGTTCATCGTAGCGTTAAAGATAATAGCGCATCGCCTGCCCTTCTCCTACAGCGCTGCCCCTAGCCGATGGGATGATTTGCCGATCAGTTCAGGGCTTGCCCAGCCGTCAGAATTTGCTCTGCCGTCAGCGCCAGATCCGGGAAAAGCGTGGAGCCGAGCCGACCGCTGCGAACTAGCTGGGTTTCGTATTCCCCATCCACGAGCGTGCAGACCGTAACCGTTGGCTGTTTGGGGTTGCCGATAAAGCGCCGTCCTCCCAGGGCTGCCCCTAGGGCTATGCAGTCGATCAGCCAGTATTCCTGTATGCCGAGGGCTTCGTAGTCGGCCTGTTTTCTCAGATAATCATCGCGCCAGTTGGTGGAAATCACTTCCACAATCAGCTTGATTGACCGACCCTGGGTAAGGATCGAACCCATCTCCCAGTAGGGTTCGTCTACCAGGGCAGGCTCGTCTAGAACGGCGATGTCGGGCTCGTAAGCCGATTCCCTGTCCAGTGAACGGACAAGGCATTCGCGAGGAATGAAATAGGGGCGTTGGGCTGCGTCAATGGCCTGGTTCAGCTGTTTGATCACAAATCCCGCCACTTTAGAATGCTGTCCCCGTGGTTTTGGCATCTCGACAATGCTACCGTTATGCAGCTCGTAGCCAGTTTCAGTAGATTCAGGCAGCCACTCAACAAACTGGTCGAAGCTGACGGGCATTTTGAAGGATTCTGCAACCATCACATTACCTTGCCTGCTAATTTGGCCTTCTAAGTAGCTGGGCTTGATTAAATCGAAGAGGGTCTTAGGGGAGTACAGAGGGTTTGCCCTCTGTAGGGGGCGCAGCCCCCAAACCCCTACCGTCCCATATTGACACCGACCTACTTAAGTTCGATTACAGCGATTTGATTGACTTGAGCGACTGAGACTATCTTACTTGTCTGGGATATCTAGGCGGACGGCAATAGAGATTTGCTGAAGAGGTTGGTGTTAGCCTCTAGCGCTTCAAGCGAGATTTGAGGGTACGCTCCAGTCCAGG